>NZ_JBVBUV010000004.1:0-136696 GCF_057445395.1 Litorivivens sp. | reverse complement strand
AGCCTCGGCATCGCCGCGAACGCTACGGTGAACTGATTCAAATCGACGGTTCTGACCACCTTTGGTTCGAAGATCGAGGTCCGCGCTGTACGTTGCTAGTCTACATTGACGATGCCACAGGCCGGCTGATGGAGCTGCGTTTTTGTGACACTGAGACCACCTTCGATTACTTCAAATCAACACATCGCTACCTGGAGCGGCATGGCAAGCCAATCGCGTTCTACAGCGATAAACACAGTGTTTTCCGCGTAAATAAGCAAGGCGCCACCGGTGGCGACAATATGACGCAATTCAGCCGGGCCCTTCATGAACTCAATATCGACATTATCTGTGCGAACTCGTCTCAGGCTAAAGGCCGTGTTGAGCGGGCGAATAAAACGCTCCAGGATCGATTAGTAAAAGAACTCCGGCTACAGGAGATCGATACCATTGAAGAAGCAAATGAATTCCTGCCGACGTTCATTGAGGAGTTTAACAAGCGCTTCGGCAAAGCCCCCCTGAACCAGACCAATATGCATCGTGACCTGCGGGAAGACGAGAATCTAGAGGATATCTTTACGTGGCAGGAAAGCCGTACCGTCAGCAACAGTTTGACCTTGCAATATGACCGCGTTACTTATTTGCTCACACCGTGTGATCTCACGACGGATCTGCGTAGAAAAAAGGTCAGAGTCCTGGATTATCCAGATGGAACCATCGATATCCGTTATGAGGGGATCTCACTGCCCTTCTCCACTTTTGATAAGGTCCGGCATGTTGATCAAGGCGCTATTGTTTCAAACAAGCGTCTGGGCGCGGTATTGAAGTTTGTGAGCGAAGAACAGAGCAAGCGCAGTATCCAGAGGAGTAAAAAGGCGCCATCTCGTCGAGGACAACAGGAACCGGCTAAGCGATCCATGAATCCAGCTGTCCTCCAGGCTAAGTAACCAAAATGACAAAATAGGACATTTCTAAGTTGCAGAAACACCGGACATTTCAAGCTTGCAACAACAAAAAAAAATTGGTTTTGCCCAGACTGGGGAAGCCACCATCAGCGACTGGAGTCGCTCAGTGAAGATTCCCTCTTTTTGGACACACTGCCAGTACGCCTGATTTCAATTGCCTAACCAATCACTCTACGCTCAGCTGGCCACGATACATCTGCATCTGGCAATGAAAAGCATAATCGCCGGTCGGTAAGCCCGGCAGCTGTATGGAAACCACTTCATTAAGCGGTAAGGTTTCACTTATCTCCAGTCTGGGGATCAGTAATGTTTCCGCACAAGGCGACTGATCCTTGCGTATAAAGGCTATCCGTACAGGCTTACCTGCAGACACTTTAATATGCGAAGGACTGTAACTGCCATTTTCAACAGTGACCACCAGATTCTCTTCGCTCAGCTCGATGGCTTTTGGCTTATAGAGCCAAAACCACCAAATAATCAATGCGATAAGCACAACGCCGACCAGATTAACGAAAACCATGATCAGCCCTCGCTACTGGCATTCTGTACTGAAAACCAGCGCAAACGGTTTGCATTGCTCACAACGGTGAGCGACGAGAATGCCATCGCAGCACCGGCAACCACAGGGCTCAGCAACATGCCAAATAATGGGTAGAATACGCCTGCCGCGAAAGGTACACCCGCGGCGTTATAAATAAAGGCGCCGAAGAGATTCTGCTTTATATTGCGCATGGTAGCCCGGCTCACGGCTATCGCGTCCGCAAGTCCGTGTAATGATCCACGCATCAGTGTGATATCGGCGCTCTCGATAGCCACATCGGTGCCTGTGCCGATGGCGAACCCTACATTGGCCGTTGCGAGCGCTGGCGCATCATTGATGCCATCACCAGTCATGCCCACCACTTCGCCTTCTGCCTGCAATTGTGAAACCTTCCTAGATTTATCTTCTGGTAAAACTTCAGCGAAGAATTCAGTGATACCCGCTTTTCGGGCAACGGCAGCTGCCGTAATACGGTTGTCACCGGTAAGCATGATCACGCGAACACCGGTGCGCTGTAGTCGTTTGATTGCAGCCAAGGAATCCGGCTTTATCGGGTCAGCAACAGCGATAATCGCCGCCAATCGATTATCGATCGAGAAATACATTGGCGTTTTACCTTCGGCCGCAAGCGCTTGTGCTTTTTGCGGAAAGTCGCCCAAATCAATGCTGTGATCTCTCATCAGTTTTTCATTGCCGAAAAGTAGCACTTTGCCGTTTGACTCAGCCTGCGCTCCGCAGCCCGGAATGGCTTTGAAGTTTTTAGCACCGTTGACCGGCAATCCCTTTGCTTGAGCCGATTCGACCACCGCCTGCGCCAGTGGGTGTTCTGAACCGGATTCGAGAGAGGCTGCCAAAGTAAGAATCTGGGCTTCATCGAAGGTGTCTGCTGGCAGAATATCAGTAACCGTGGGGGCGCCAAGGGTAATCGTGCCGGTTTTATCCAGAATCATTAGCGAGATCGTTGATGCACTCTGCAATGCCTCGCCGTTGCGGATCAACACCCCCGCCTCCGCGGCTTTGCCAACACCGACCATGACAGACATAGGCGTCGCCAGACCCAAGGCGCAGGGACATGCGATGATCAGAACAGAGGTCGCGCAGACAACGGCAAAAGCCACGGCAGGTTCCGGCCCTAGATTAAGCCAAGCTAACGCGCTCATTACGGCGATGATCATGATCGAAGGAACAAAATAGGCTGCAATAATATCGGCTAGGCGACCAATAGGTGGTTTCGAGTTCTGCGCGCGTTTCACCATAGCGATGATCCGGTAAAGCGCTGTATCTGCCCCGACACGAGTGGCTTGAAAGAGAATTGATCCACTTTTGTTGATACAACCGGCTACCAGCGCATCCCCTACCCCTTTCGTCACCGGCATGGGTTCGCCGGTCAACATGGATTCGTCGATTGCCGTCTTGCCTTCCACAATGTCGCCATCGACCGGAATTTTTTCACCGGGACGCACCCTTACCAGATCCCCCGGAACAACTTGGTCGATGGGAATATCCAATTCCTTATCGCCCCGTCGAACCCTCGCGTTTTTAGCCTTTAATCCTACCAGCCGTTGAATGGCTTCAGAGGTTTGTCCACGCGCTTTCAGCTCAAGCGCCAGCCCCAGATTAACCAGGCCAATAATCATTGTCGTAGCTTCAAAATACAAGTGACGCGCCATATCGGGAACAAGCTGTGGTGCCAGCACAACAACCATTGAGTATAGCCAGGCCGCCCCGGTGCCTAGTGCTATAAGCGTGTCCATGTTCGCGTTGTGGTGCCTGAAGGCATTCCAGGCACCAATAAAGAAGCGACCGCCTGAATAAAATATGACCAAAAGACTCAATAGCCCGACAATCAGCCAGGCAATACGTTCACCCGGTGTGACGACGGTCATGGCGCCGCCCGCTACGCTATATATCATCATCGGGACGCCAAGCAGTAACGCGGCCGTCATCTTACGGATAAGACGTTGATAATAGGCTTTGTCTGCCAGCGCTTTTTCCGCTAGGACATTGGCGTCACTTTCGTCGATACATTTTGCGTTGTAACCCGCATTCTTGATCGCGGCGATCAGGTCTGATGGCTGACAATTGCCTGTCACACTGACAGTCATATCAACCAGATTCACTTCAGCACGTGTTACTCCGGGAACCGCACTAGCCGCTGTTTCAATCTTATCTACACAACTGGCACAACTGGCGCCCTGAATTAGCAGTTGTATTGCTGGCATTGCCCTGCTCCCGGATTAGAGGATAGTTCTCGCGGTTGACGTGCATCCCACTGGTAGCCCTGAACGTCCGTCTTATCTAGGGCTATCAGTCTGCTCGAAACCTAACAGTCATTCAGAAAGTGGGTCGTGTGAGTTTGCCAGCCTCAAAAAGCTACCTGTGGTCATTGCCCGATACCAGATCGTACGTCGCACTATTCACACCTAATAAACTTTGCGCGCCAGCGTGAGTAACTTCGAGCTGAGGTTAATATCCAGTCGATTTGCCGCCGAGTGGTTGATGTCGAAGCGGATTTTTCCGCTCACGACAACGAATTCGATCATGCCACCTCGGCCGGCAAACCCGTAGGTATCACTCACTGTCAGTGCCGAGACTGACGATAGTTGCCCCACCCATTCATCGAGCTTAGCTGGATTGTCAAAGCCAAGAAATACGATACTACAGGCCTGAGCCTCAGCGGGTGAGGCAATCATCTCTAGTTCAATAGGCCGCCCACGGATGTATTTATCGACAAGAGTTTGCTGAAGGCTATCGTGCAACCGAGGGCTGCCTATTGTGCAGATTATCAGTCGTTCCCCTGTGGTCGACGGGCTAGTGGGCCATTCGACGAATTTGAAGAAATGATACAGAAATGCCGATTTCACACGATATTCGAAGTCACTATTATCTGCGAGTACATGACCTACCGTTACCGAAATAACCACAGAAAGAAATAGCGCTTTACAATGCACCGATAACCCGCGCCGGACTTGAATTCTCACTCAGAACCGCCAGGTTACCTGTGCGTTAACCGTTCGCTGAATCTCATTGCCGCCACCAAATTCAGCATGCTGCGGATCAAACAAATTCTTGCCGATTAACCCCAACTCCAAGTCCTTGGTGATACGCCACAACAGGCTCAAATCGACAGCAGTATAGGCATCAACCTTCTGGTCATCGAGAGCGCCAACGTATCGCGCATTCAACTGTGACGACCATTGCTTATTGATATCCCAGCCAATCATCACAGAGGTCTGCGAGGTTGGATCATTTTCGTCGTTGTCCCTGATGTTGACATCGTTGCTTCCCGTATAACGCTCAACATCAAGGTCAACATAGGACTGGCTCACAAGCAAATTCAGATTCTCGCTAGGCTGCCAACGCAGCACCAGCTCCCCACCCTGAGACACACCCTCCCCTTCATTTGAGACCTTGTAAGGGGGGAGTGTCGAGGGGCTCAGAAAATCATCGGTAAAACCACGCAATTTATCGTATTCATTATAGAAAATAGCGACATCTAGTGAAAATGTACTACTGACAATCGAACGATATCCCAGTTCATACGCCAAGACTTCTTCAGATTCAAAGGCCGAGTCGCCAATCAGCACACCGTTAAAAACCACCAAGTTGTGATCAAGCCTATTTGGTATGCGAACGGCCCGCGATACCGCCCCCCATACTGTGTTACGATCGTCAATCGTGTAGCTAAACCGCATACTTGGCTGAACCTCATCCCCGGTATAGTCGTTGTTTTCGTATTTTACGCCGAAGGTTAATCGCAGCTGGTCGGACATCAGGTCAATCTGGTCCTGGATAAACAAATTCCAAGTTTCGTCGGTACGCCGTGCTGGGGTAAATCGCAAAATCACTGGGTTTATGCCCCTAACATCATCTCTTGTCACGTAATATCCGCCGCCGATGATAATTTCATGCTGATCTAAAAAGAGAAAACGGTGCTCTAATTCTAGGTCGAACGATTTTCTGTCCTCTGAATAGGTTTCAGCGTTTGTTCTAAAGGTTTTGTCAAAGTAAAACTGCACTTCGGTCGCAGAGTGCTGCCCATGCTGCCGACTCCAACGAGCGATCACATTATGGCCCTCGGTTTCTTCTAGCTCATTATTGGTAGCATTGTTAACCTGCCCCTGATATATATCGCCCTGGACAGTTAGCCGGTCGTTGTCAGGGAGCTGAAAATCCATCCGAAATCCGGCCTGCTCATGCTTTCGTTTGTCATCGGCATCCGCCGAGCCCCGCATTTCTTCCGCGTCATGGTGATTGGTCTTAGCGTATGCTCGATAGTGCCCCGCATTACCCAGGTTGCCCCCGTAGCGCCACGCCGCATAACGTTCAGATTCGCCAACCCCGAGCTGCTGAAAACCGCCTTGGGATTCAGCAGCTGACTTAGTAACAATATTGACCACCCCATTCACGGCGTTGGCCCCCCACAACGCAGCTCCCGGGCCTCGAATGACCTCGATACGATCGATGTCTTCGAGAAGTGTATCCTGAGCATCCCAGAATACGCCGGAGAAAAACGGGGTATACAGGCTACGTCCGTCCATCAGCACTTCGAGCTTGTCACCCACCGTCGAATTAAAGCCCCGGGCGGTTATAGCCCAGGTGTGAGAGTCTATACGAGCCACTTGCACGCCTGGCACAAGACGCAAGGCCTCAGGGATAGAGGTAATTCCTGAGCGGCGGATGGTTTCGCCGTCTAACACGAATACCGCTGCGGCCGACTGCTGTAAGGGCTCTCGCTGTTTGGAAACCGACACAACATCAATATTCATCAGCTCCTCAAGGCTCAAACCCGTTAGATCGACAGTGCTGGGCTGGGCAGAAATCAAGGAGGTATGTAGGGCAAGAGCACCAATAACAACTCGTGTTAACTGGCTATTAATCATTGTTTTACTTGGCAAATGAGGCATTCCGTATCCAGTCCTATGAGTGTGCAGCCTAAGGGTGCGGCGCGTAACTACACCTCCACAGCAGTAGTATAGATCAAGTATTGTTTGCCGGAGTTCTTATGGTGGGGGTATACGTATAACTACAGACAGAGAGTGCGTACGAAAAGACGTGCTGATGGCAGGCAGATACAGTGGTTAGATGAGCGCCCGGTTGCCTAGAAAATGGGGCCCACGTTCCGGTTAGAACGCCGATAGCGAAGAAACTTGTCCGCAGGCGGGAAACGAGACGTTAATTACTCAGTAGATAGATAAAAAACTGTGACGTAATAAAGCAAAAGGAGAAGAATAGAGCCGTGGATACCAGGCCCGCAAAGATAACCGGTTTGGGGTTGTGCTCCGCCAGATCCATCAAGCGCTTCCTCCCCGTTTTGTTCTGAACAGCGAAAATCAGCGCAAAGGCCTGAGTAACGGCTTCAATGAAGCCCAAGGGCTTGTGATGTTCAGGGGTGGTTTCCGGTCGATTATCCGTGCTGCCCATACCAATGCTCCTGGCTAAATCATTTATCTGCTGCCGGATTGTAGTTGAATGCGCAGTCTTATAGATAGCCTACCCTCCCTAATTCAAGGGACCAGTTGTATGTTCGACAGGCCGGCTCTTGGAATAAGAAAAACCGCTGTAGCTAAAACGCGTCTTGGGTGCTACCAATTACCAAGTACCCGCGAAGTATTTACAACGGGAACCTGCCAAATAGCCCTGGGTTGCCATAAGCCAGCCTTGCGATCACTTTGGTTAACGGGCGATAGCCCCGGATACTGAGCGAAAACCTGTCCAAGGTTTTTATTCCTGGGGGGTTACCAGCAAGCACGTGTTATCGCCTGCCCGTAAGTCTATCCAGCTGAAGTGCAGTTTGACTCAGTATTTGTTTTTTATTTATACAAAGTTCGTGGATTACTTTTATTTTTTGTTCAAATCTTGTTTAATGCGCGCGGTTTTTATGCAATAAGGACGGTCATCATGCCCCGCACGAAAAAAGCACCTGCAAAGAAAGCTGTTTCCAAAAAAGTTGCCACCAAAAAAGCTGTTGCCAAAAAAGCACCGGCTAGAAAAGTTTCCGCTAAGCGAGCGGCAACCAAAAAAACCGCAGTCAACTCTGCGACCAACACGCCTCTGGCCAAGTTTGTGGCCGAACAGGAAAAGGCTGTCGCTTCCGTAGAGGCGAAACTGGCCAAGGCGCAAGCCCAGGTAGCCACAGCAGAAACCAGGCAGGCGAAAGCCGCTGCTGCCCTCAAGGCAAAGCGTGATGCCGCCAAAGCCAAGCCATCTGCTGCCAAAAAGGCTGCTGTTGAGAAAGCTCGTGTTGCCGCCGCCACTGCACGCGACGCCGTTCGCAAGCAAAAGGCAGAAGTATCTGCTCTGCGCGCTGACGTAAAAGCCGCCAAAAACAAGCTAGGTAAGGCTCAAACTGCTGCGCGCGTATCGGCAAATGCCGAAGCAAAGATCAGCGCTGCAGCTGAGAAAGCCGTAGCCCGTATCGAAGCAAAGGCCAGCAAGCAGATCGCCGCTGCCCGCAAAAAGGCACAGCGTGAAATCGCCAAGAAGCAGAAAGCTGCGATGAAAGCTGCGCAAACAACCCAGCGCCGTAAACGTCGTGCCAAAGCCGAGAAACCCGCTGCAGCCGCACCAGCCGCTACGGAAACTCCGGCAGCTCAAGCCGAAAACAACGGCTGATTCTGCATTAACCACCCCGCAAATCACCACGCGGGGTGGTCTTCCCCCCCCCTCTTAAGCCTCCCTGCGAAAAATTCACGCTATCGAATCGTCCGGCGTGCAAACGAGTTAACATATTCCAACCCCCCGCATTGAACTCGGTACGTTCAACACGTAACACTGTAGCTAACGCGCGACGGCGCCATACTATGGAGAAATGTTACGAAAGGAGGACGCATGAAATTCAGAAAGGCTATAGCAGCGACCAGTATGTCAGCCATGCTTGCCGCACCTGCACTGGCTGAAGTGGAGACGGAGAGCACCTTCCGGCAAGCCGTTGAGCATCTTTACCAGGAGCCTGGAGAATTTACCGTAAACTCACAATCTGACGTGGAAGTTGTCCATTTCAAAGAAGCACGGGATGTGCGGCTTTGCCTGCCAGATGCCCGCCATGTGGTGGCGCTTGAGGTGGAATACGATGATAAAAGCAAAGTTCTGCAGCCTGGCAATTGCCTTATCATCGAGGCAAAGGAAGTGGCCCTATCTGTAGCCGGAGACCTGAAAGATGGCTGGTCACTTCACGGCACATTTGAAACGGTGCGAAAAGGCTCATAACACGCACAATAAAGGGTGAGGCGTGGCCTCGCCCTCCGACCTTTTTACCCGCTGAAGACAGGCTTCAGCCGACCATTCAAGCTATATCGAGGTATATATCGATGCGGCTTGGGCAAATCAGATAGCTCTCGTTCTCAATGCCCGCCCGAACCCGGCCATTCTGACGGGTCAGATCCTAACCCGCGTTTTTCGCCGCTGGCCCGGCAATGGCCATCGCCTTTTGATAGGCGGGTCGGCTGGAAAGCGCGTCCACATACCGTACTACATTGGGCAAATCATCGATGCCCCGGCCACCGAACAATGGCAAGCTGGTCAGGTTGAACATAACCATCATATCGGCACAGGTAAAACGACCCGCTGCTAAGTACTCTCGGTCTGCCAGGTGTTCATTTAGATGCTGGTAATAGCGCTGCTCGCGACGCCCTGCCGTTTTCGCAATCACGTTGTCTGGGTGAGCTGAAAAATCACCTCCGAGCGCCATCTTAAGGAAAAAGACTGACTGAACATTGTTATTGAAGTGCATCCAGTAGAGATAATTCACGTAGTCCGGATCGTCATGCTGAACGCTGTATCGCCCCTCTCCGTAGGTATAACTCAGATACTCCAGAATGGCGGCCGACTCGGTCATCAACCGCTCGCCATCAGAAACCACTGGCGCCATCCCTGCCGGGTGCAACTCCAGGTAAGCCTGCGGGGCAAGCATATCGTCGCCCCGGTCAAACCAGTTGATCTGATATGGGAGCCCAAGCTCTTCCAACATCCAGACGATACGATCAGATTGGGATACGGCCAGGTGGTTAACGGTTATCATTTATTTTCTCTCTCTTAAAGCCATGAATATCACTGTAAAGGAAAGAACCTTACGTTGCTAACCGCCTTCCCGGATCTATCTCACTGATGAATGTCGCTTGCTGAGTTCCCTCGCGCCGACACCTTGTTTACTTAGATATGCAAAATTCACCCCATTTACATATATGCATATCCATATATAATGCCGGGCTTGGCCACACCCCACAGCAGCACAAACAAACCAAAAAGGTTATTTGCCATGCTACGCCCTGCACAATTTTTTAAGTGCCTGTCGGATGAAACGCGTCTGGCGGCAACCCTATTGATAAAGCAGGAAGGTGAACTGTGTGTCTGTGAGCTGGTAACGGCACTCGAGGATAGCCAGCCAAAAATCTCGCGCCACCTGGCACAGCTGCGTAACTGCGAAATACTCGACGATGCTCGCCGAGGACAGTGGGTTTACTACGCAATCTCACCCGCCCTTCCCTACTGGGCCCGGGATATCCTCAATGCCGCCACGGAAGGAAATGCGGCCCAGCTAAAAACTTTTAAAGCGAACCTTGCGGCGATGAAAAATCGACCGCAATGCTGTTAACTCAATAACGCGTAGCAACTGATGAAAATACTCTATATATGCACCCATAACCGCTGTCGCAGCATCCTGAGTGAAGCCATTACCAACCACTTGGCCCAGGGCCGGATTCAGGCATACAGTGCTGGCAGCCAGCCTGCTGCTGAAGTGCACCCTCTTACGCTTAAGTACCTCACCGAACGCGGTATTCCCACCGCGGGGCTGACAAGCCAGTCTTGGGATGACTTTGCAGACCTACAACCCGACATCGTTGTCACCGTCTGTGATAACGCCGCCAACGAAGCATGTCCGGTGTGGTTCGGCGATACCGTTAAGGTGCACTGGGGACTTCCCGACCCGTCAAAACTGACAGGCAGTGAGTCGGAAATGCGCGCCAGCTTTACCGCTGTAATGGAAACCATAGCAAAGCGCGTCAACCGACTGCTTTCCCTTGAGCTGGAGCATCGCTCTCCGACTGAACGGCAATCACTATTAGCAGACATCGTAGAGGAGTAACTACATGGGCCTGTTTGAGCGTTACCTCAGTGTCTGGGTTGGGCTGTGTATTCTGGCGGGCGTATTGCTTGGCAATATTGCGCCGGGCCTATTTCAGTACTTTGCTTCCCTTGAAATCGCCCACGTAAACATCCCCGTCGCCATGTTTATCTGGGTGATGATCTACCCAATGATGGTTCAGGTGGATTTTTCTTCAATCCGCAACGTTGGCGAAAAACCGAAAGGTTTGTTACTGACGCTCCTGATCAACTGGCTGATCAAGCCCTTTACGATGGCAGCCTTGGGTTGGCTGTTTTTTCGGGTGGTCTTTGCCGACCTTGTCGATCCACAGACTGCCAATGAGTATATCGCCGGCATGATTTTGCTGGGTGTAGCTCCCTGCACAGCGATGGTCTTTGTCTGGAGCCACCTGACCAAGGGAGATGCGAACTACACCTTGGTACAGGTATCTGTAAACGACCTGATCATGATCTTTGCCTTTGCACCTATTGCAGCCTTCCTGCTGGGTGTTAACGATATTACTGTGCCCTGGAATACACTGGTCCTGTCGGTGGTGCTGTATGTGGTCATACCCCTACTGGCTGGCATAATGACCCGTAAAGTACTGGACTCGGCGCAAGACCACTCACGACTAAACCGTTTTCTTACAGCACTCAAACCGATTTCCATTCTTGGCCTACTGGCAACCGTTGTGCTGTTGTTTGGATTTCAAGCCGAGACAATACTGGCAAAACCGTTGGCGATCGTGCTTATCGCCATCCCACTGTTAATTCAGACATACGGTATCTTTGCGCTGGCTTACGGTGCTGCCAAGGCATTGAAACTCCCCCACAATATCGCCGCCCCAGCCTGCATGATTGGCACCTCCAATTTTTTTGAGCTGGCAGTGGCCGTCGCGATTTCGCTATTTGGTTTACAGTCGGGAGCTGCTCTGGCAACCGTTGTCGGCGTTCTGGTGGAGGTTCCCGTCATGCTCACCCTGGTAGCCATTGCCAACCGAACCAGACACTGGTTTGACAAGGAGCCCGCCCGATGACATTTACAGACATGCCGAATATCGAAGCTGATCTGCTGGAGCCCATTGATCGGGTGCAGTTGCTCACGCCCGAACTCAGCTCACATAAACCGCGCATACTGCTTCTCTATGGATCTTTGCGCGAACACTCCTTCAGCCGGCTGGCGACCGAGGAGGCCGCACGTATACTGACGACTTTCGGCGCAGAAACCCGAACCTTTAACCCGTCGGGGTTGCCACTGCCCGATGATGCCAACGACGACCACCCCAAAGTACAGGAACTGCGAAATCTAGCGCAATGGAGTGAAGGCATGGTCTGGTGTAGCCCAGAGCGGCATGGCGCTATGACCGGCATCATGAAAGCACAGATAGACTGGATTCCCTTGGCTCTACAGGGTGTTCGTCCAACGCAGGGAAAAACCCTGGCGGTCATGCAGGTCTGTGGCGGCTCGCAATCTTTTAATGCGGTCAATCAGATGCGGATTTTGGGGCGATGGATGCGCATGCTCACGATTCCGAACCAGTCTTCGGTACCCAAAGCCTGGCTTGAGTTTGATGAAAACGGTCGCATGAAGCCGTCATCGTTCTATGATCGTATTGTCGATGTCATGGAAGAGCTAATGAAATTCACGCTGTTAACACGTGACCGCAGTGATTATCTGGTTGACCGCTATTCCGAACGAAAGGAAACCGCTGAAAAATTTCGTGCACGCCTTAATCAGCGAGCGAAATAGATACCTGCCTCCGGCCTTGATAAAGGTAGCTCGTGTTGAAATGTGTTGGCTCGACATCTCAATACAACACCATCTCCAAGCTCGATACACCCAATGATGGAGGCCACGATTGTCGCCTATGACCACGCGCCCGGGCTGTGAGCGGCCTCTCGCCCGGATTATCAACGGGAGAGGCTCCGCCTAGCTCGACAGCCCCAGTGATGTTGTCCGTTTCAATACCAAGCCCGGATACCCAAAACGAGTTGGGTGTCTTCGATGTCGTTGCCTTTTGCCCGGGCGAAATCGGCAGTCTGGCCTAGTTTTTTATGCCAGTTGAGACCTACATAAGGTGCAAATTTACGATAAATTTCGTAGCGCAAACGCAACCCGACTTCGGCTTCTCCAATACCAGAACCAGCTCCCGTTTCCGCATCATTAAAGCCATAAGCGTTAATCTCGACTTCCGGCGACAAAATCAGACGCTGCGTTAACAGCAACTCATATTCTGCCTCGACACGAACACTGGTGCGCCCGGCGCCACCTAAAAACAGCGACGCATCCACTTCAAGGTAGTAGGGAGCCACCCCATGTAACGCAAGCACCCCCCACTCCCGCTCTGGATCCGGACTGAAGTCCTTACGCGCACCCACCAGAAGATTCCAGAACGGAGAAATGGCTCGACCATACAGCGCTTGAAGTTCAAACTCCTCGGTTTCACCGCCGATTCGCTCTACTTCGGCTGCCAGCCAGAATTTATTGAGGTCGTGGCCTGCCCAGAATTGGCCATCCAACACCACCAAGTCATGGTCATCCTCGTCACGAACTTCAAACTGGCTCAGCTTGCCAGAGGTGAGAAAAGGGTCATCGCCAGCTCCACCATAGGCCACGGAGGCAGAAAATAACGACAGCATGCACAACGAGTGCACCAAACGTATCTTCATGTTGAGCGCCCTCCTTCTTCGACACGTACTTCGCGCATCATTCCCGGCATGTGAAACATCAAATGGCAATGGTAAGCCCAACGCCCCAGCGCATCAGCGGTGACGAGATAGCTAATACGGGAACCCGGCTGCACCATAATTGTATGTTTTCTTGGAATATGATTTGGATCTTCAGTTTCGAGCTCACTCCACATACCGTGCAAGTGGATGGGGTGGGTCATCATGGTGTCATTGACCAAAGTAATACGAAGGCGCTCCCCGAATGTCAGACGAATCGGATCAGCATCGGCGTGTTTGATGCCATTCATCGACCATATATAGCGTGACATATTGCCTGTCAGGTGAATCTGGATCTCCCGCGCCGGATCACGCATATCTTGTGTGGGATATAGATTGCGTATATCGCCATAGGTTAGAACCTTGCGGCCATAGCGGGTGGCGTGATCGCGTAAGCCCACGCCCGGGTCGTGCAAACCGTTTTGAGGTGAATCGGACCGCATATCAATATGGGGGCCGTACTCGGACGCCGCATGGGTGATGTCAGCACGGCTACCGTAACCGGCAGGAGCTGGCTTACCAGTCATATGGCGGGCGTGCATACCGTGATGATCATGTTCCATGCCCCCCATAGCGTGCCCACTATGGTCCATGCCGCCACTGTGCCGCCCCCTACCATGAACATTATCCTGACTAGGGGTAACTCCCTTCATGTTGTGCCCCATTCCCATATCGCTATGCGTCAGCACGGGCGTATAGTCAATTGATGGGATCTCTGCGCGCCACTCGACGTTGGGCGTTAGTGTGCCGCGCGCATAACCTGTTCGATCAATGGTTTGCGCAAAGACCGTATAAGCAGAGTCGTCACTAGGTTCTACTATTACATCGTAGGTTTCGGCAACACCGATACGAAATTCGTCGACCGAGACGGGTTCGATATTCTGACCGTCAGTGGCCACCACAGTCATTTTCAACTCCGGTATCCGCACATCGAATATCGTCATCGCCGCTGCATTAATGAAACGCAAGCGTACTTTCTCACCGCGTTTAAACAGGCCCGTCCAACCTTGATCGGGCGTCACGCCATTCATCAAGTAGGTATAGGTATGGCCAGTAACATCGGCGATATCGGTCTGGCTCATCCGCATCACGTTCCACATCTTGCGCTCATTCCAGGTTCGAGCCAGTCCCTTGTCCCTGATATCGCGCCATAAGTCTCCCGCCGTTCTCTCCTGAAAATTATAGTAGTGACTCATCTTTTTCAGATTGGCGTATATGCCTTCTGGGGCTGAGTCGGACCAGTCTGAGAGCAATACAACATAGTCTCGATCGTAGGCCACTGGATCTGGCTCTTTCGGGTCTATCACAATGGCTCCATAGAGCCCAGTCTGCTCCTGCCAACCCGAGTGAGAGTGATACCAGTAGGTGCCACTTTGGTTAACATCAAATTGATACTCATAGGTTTCACCAGGCTGAATACCATCGAAACTGAGCCCCGGCACACCGTCCATCTCGGTGGGCAGAATCATGCCATGCCAGTGGATAGAACTATCATGAGCCAGGTGATTGGTAACCTTCAAACTCACGCGCTCGCCTTCTTTCCAACGCAGGATCGGTGCCGGTACACTGCCATTGACCGCAGTCGCCGTACGTTCGCGTCCGGTGAAATTCACGGCTTGATAACCAATGGATAATTCAAAATGGTTGCCGCTAAGCACCAGCGGACGTGGATTCGCGAGGACGCGAATACTAGGTAATCCGACACCCGCAAGTGCAGCTCCAGCGGCAGCGCCGGTGACAAATTGCCGCCTTGAAAGCAATGATGAAAAATTCACGAGATACTCCTTTTCTTGCCTGTTTGTGATAACGACAACGATCGTTAAAACACGAGTTACTACGCAGAACGCAGACGGACTGGTCCTGTATCAGGCAAACATTGGAGGACGAAAGTGGCTTTTCGCAGCAGTGCGCGGTGGTAGGGAAATCGTGGAAAACAGGCTGTGTCTCGCTGACAACAAACTGGCAAGGGCCGGCATTGTCGTCAAACCCGACTGGCAATGCCCGACACAGCATTCACAGTCTAGCGTGCAGCATTCCTCGCTGACCGGGTCTGCCGAAGCCTCAGCTTGCATAAGCAGCGCATGGGCTGAATCTCCCTGCTCGGTGACACAATGACCGGTCTTTTCAGGAACGACTACCGGCTCTGCGGTCGTGCTGTACAGGTGCTGGAAGCCGTGTAGCGTGGCAGCCCAAACGGTCCCAACCTGTTGTAACAGAAGGGTAAAGATTATGACTGTCGCTACACGTTTAGTACTCATCACGACTAATTTTAGCACCGCCGCCCACTTAGTGGCAGGCCTTCCCCAATTTTCGCAGCCGCCAGTAGTTATAGGGCCAGGGGGCCAGAAAACCCGCTGCAAGGCTTGGCAGAACGGACCACCAGGTCAACTTTGCTTCTCCCACCAGCAGGTAATCGGTCGCATTCATGGCAAACTCCATACCCAGCATACTGACCAGGCTCATGCCTAGCGCGGTTTTCAAAGCCAAACGCAGGGTCATTTGGCGGCTGAGAATAAAGGCTTCTAGGGCAATACTACTCAACAGGCCGTTGAGCATTGCCAACCCCATGACCAGCATGGCGTTGGAGCCCGGCGCGTAAACCTGAAACGCCAAAATAGTACCGAAATCGCCGATAGCGCAGCCCAGCAAGCACCAGCCAGTATTCTTTGCCGATTGTCGCCAGATTTTCGTGCTCGTCCAGTCGAAACTGTTTGTAGCTAACGATTCGGTCTTTTGCACTTTATTAACATGACATGCTTGTTCCATACACAGCTCCTTAAAACAGTGCCTACAACCAAATTGGTGCAGTAGCGTGAGTTAAAAGCCTGCAGTTGGATACAGAGTCAAGCGTTACGAAATCTATACTTCGATCGACAGCCTCGCAAAGGCAGAAAACGCACGGGTTGTGACTCCTCTGCCCAAACGATCAGCTGTTTGAAAGGAACCCTTAAACTGGATGCAGTTAAGGGCAAAGTACCTTCAGTTCACGGCGCGCTCGCGCCCTTCCCAATACGGCTTACGCAGTTCATTCTTGAGAACTTTTGATACACCAGACAAAGGCAGCGGCTCCTTGCGAAACTCCACGGAACGCGGACATTTATAACTGGCGATCCACGCTTTGCAATGCGTAATAAGATCCGCCTCTGCAACCTGTTGTTCGGCTTTAAGCACAACAATCGCATGCACCTGCTCGCCCCATTGATCACTGGGTATCCCAATTACTGCGCACTGCTCTACGGCTGGATGTTTGTAGATAGCCTGCTCTACTTCCGAGGAATAAACGTTTTCCCCTCCCGAAACAATCATGTCCTTCACTCGATCAACCACGTAGAGGTAGCCATTTTCCAGATACCCGCCATCGCCGGTATGCAGCCAGCCGCCTCTCAGGGTTTCTGCCGTTTTATCTTCCAGGTGCCAATAGCCGCCCATGACGTTGTCGCCACGTACGCAAATTTCCCCCACCTCGCCTTCCGGCAATGATCTACCTTCATCATCAAGTATTTGCAGTTCAACCCCGGGAATCACCTGACCGGCTGAGCGCAGTATTTTTGGATCACTCGGATGGCTGTGGTCTTTTGCGGTGAGCACAGAAATGATGGGCGCGGCTTCGGTCTGACCATAGGCCTGAAAAAACTCGACATGGGGAAGTATTTTTTGCGCACGCTCGAGGATTGCCTGAGGCATGGGTGAGGCACCATAACCGATCGCCTTAAGGTCACGCAGATCCGTACTTTCAAATTCCGGTAACTGCAACATCATTCCCAGCATGGTCGGAACCAGCATGACATAGGTTGCGCGCTCTTTCTGGAGGGTATCCAGCACCGCTTTCGGATCAAAAAACGGCAGAAAAATATGGGTTGCTCCTAGAATGGTCTGGGTGAAGCCGTTATACATATCGGCGACATGGAACATCGGGGCAACCCGGAGAAAGCGCTTTTCTTCTGGCCAGTTAACATCAATCAGTGTCGGCAAAGCCTGCATGCAGGAACTCAGCAGATTGCGATGGCTCAGCATGACACCTTTGGAAGGCCCTGTAGTACCACCGGTATACATTAGAAAGGCCAGATCATCACCAGAGCTATAGTAGTCTTCCAGCGCTGGACCCTCTGCGGCGAAGTGATCGACGCCTTTATCAGCAGCCTGCTCATCCAGACCCCAGACTGATTTTAGAGGCAACTTATCACGTAGGCTGTTGATTGTGTCTTTGAAGAAACTATCGACGAATAGGTACTCCATCTGGGAGTCGGTAATCCAGTGTGAAATTTCCGGTGGCGCCAGCCGAATATTAATCGGCACCGCGACTGCACCCAGCCACGGGATGGCGTAAATAAGTTCGAAATAGCGATCAGAATTCATCGCCAGAATGCCAACCCGATCGCCAGGCCTGACACCTTCACCCTTCAACGCCCCGGCAATACGCTTTACCCTAGCACCAAATTCATGCCAGCTTTTCTGGCGTTCATCCATCTGCGTTGCGATTTTATCGGGAATAATCTGGGTGTTGCGAACCAGCAAAGAAGACAGGGAACTGTACATAACGGCACCTTTATTGTTATCAGCTTGAGAGTACACAAGAATGTTTTGTCAGGACAAGTGCGGGCAATTATACTTGACTCTGTAATGATAATGATTATCATTAGCATAAAATGCATTCAGGGACAGTGGCATGACCGAACAGAAAACAGAACCAAAATACAGGCCGTTTACTGAGAGTACCAAATGCTATGACAAGGACACCCTGTTTGGCGACACCAAGGAAATCATTATTCAACATGGTGATCTGCGCTACCGATTGCGTGAAACTCGCAACGGAAAATTGATACTGAATCTTTAATTTTAACGGTTTCTGGCACCGTCTCCCCCGCCAGACTTTCGATTAGCCAGCCAGCCAGCAGATACGTCTCCTGCCAGCCAGCACGCCGTCGATTTTTCTTTCAGGAGAAATTGATGCGTACTGTAGTAATTAAATACCTGCACAGCTTCGCCGCTGTTGCATTGCCTATTTTATTTGGCGGATCTTTAAGCGCCGGACCAGTCGAAACACTGACTGTCGTCGCTACCCGAAGCGAAATGGCCCTCGATGCACTCCCGGAAGCGGTCTCGGTGGTAGAGGCCATACAGATTCGTGATGACCAGGCCTCTACAATGGCCGAAGTATTGGAAAATCTCGTCGGCGTCGACACAGCTGGTGGCCCACGTTCCAGCGCGCAGAGTGTTGTCGTTCGCGGTATTGGGGGCAGCCGAGTGCTGTATACCATCGACGGCAGTCGCCAAAGTTTCGACGGCGGGCATCGCGGTCGATTTGTTCTCGACCCAAGTTTGATAAAACGGGTCGATATGCTGCGCGGCCCCGCCTCGGCGCAATATGGTAGCGGCGCCATCGGCGGCGTGCTTTCGGTACAAACCCGTAACGCGGACGATATGCTTGCTGCCGATGAATTGTTCGGTATTCGGTACACCAGTGGCTATGAAAGCGCAGGTAATCAATGGACCAACAGTGTCATGGGCTATGCCAGCCTTGTCGATTTTGGAGTCATAGCGCAACGGAGTCAGCAGGAAAACAAAGATTATCGCGACGGCGGCAATCAACGAATTGACCACACAGCGGATCAGCTCGATAGCACCCTGTTAAAACTATCCTATACACCCGAGAGCAATCACCGCATAAGCGGCCTCTTTCTGGAAAGCACCCAACGCAATGTATCGCCGTCTAATGCGGCCAAAACTGTCGACGATAGCAACCCTCTACTGAACAAAGAAAACCGCAGCGTAAACACCAGTATCGCCTATCGATATCAGCCCGATAGAGGCTACCTCAATGGCCTCGACATAAACGCCTACAAGAACCGTACAGGCATTACTGAAGATCGCATTGATGAAATCAGGCATGACACCATTGATTTCAATACCCTAGGCGCAAATCTAACACTGCGATTGCAGGCCAACGAAAGGCATCGCTGGCTGGTCGGGCTGGATTATCATCGCGACACCTCTCAAGCCAGCCGTAATAATGCGCCCCGCCCGCAGTTTCCTGATGCTCGCCAGCAGATCCAGGGGCTCTTTTTTCAGTATCAAGCTGATCTTGGACAGCGCATCTCACTGATTTCAGCTCTGCGCTACGACCAGTTTAAAAGTCATTCCAATACCCATGCCGCCGCCGATATCCACGAGAGCCAGTCGACCGCGCGCCTGGGTGCAAGCTTTTTCGCAACAGACTGGCTGACTCTTCATGCCAATTATACCGAGGCTTTTCGCGCACCCAACCTGCTAGAAAATTACGCCGCAGGCATTCATTTTCTAGGTAATGAATTTCAACCCAACCCTGAATTGCGCCCCGAACTTGCTGCCAATCAGGAAGTGGGCGTGGTGTTCAGCGGTGACAATGCCAGTGCCGACAGACGTTGGCGTTTAAGGGCAAATCTTTACCGAAACGATATTGAGAACTTTATCGAAACCCTGGTTACCGTGGAAGAAAACACGCTAAACATCGCGTGCCTTGGCCCGAACCCGCCGCCGGGTTGCGTGTTTGGCACCATTTCTATCGACGGTACGACCACCGCAGTCAACCTGCCCAAAGCCCGGATCAGCGGCTGGGAAGTCGAAAGCAGCCTGGAACAGGGCCAGCTACTTGCTGAGGTGGCCTTGGGGCACAGTCGTGGAGAGTCCTTGTCTGACGGCCGTCCGCTTTTGAATATACCGGCTGATGCGCTCAAGTTACATCTGGCCTGGGATAGCAACCAGTGGCGCTTGGGTGCGCGTGCCAATCACTACCGGCGCCAGGATCGCGTGCCGCCTACCGATCTAAACGGCGGCGCGGTGGCCCCTACGGCTGGCTACACGCTGTTGGATTTTTATGCGCGCTACCAGCCAGAACAGATCTTTATGCAAAGCCTGACAGTAACTGTCGGGATCGACAACGCGACCGATCGGCGCTATCGCTCACATCTCGCCACCCTCAATTCAGCCGGTCGCAGTTTCCGTCTCGGCTTCACCTACCAGTTATAAGGAGAACATCACCATGAGCCTTAGCGAACACACTACAACGCAATTAATAGAGCGATACTCAGCACTAAAGGCTGGCAATAAACATCTGCGACTGCGTGATGCAGCAACGCAGTTGGGCGTTAGCGAACTGGAGCTGATAATCAGCGACCTTGACCCCGCAAGCTTCCGTCTGCGAGATGATCCACGTCAAATACTCAAAGGCATGCCCTCCGTTGGAAGTGTCATGTGTCTGACGCGTAACGACGCTGCGGTCCACGAACGTCACGGCTGCTTTGAAGACGTCCGGGTAGACGGCCCCGTTGGACTGGTACTGGGCGCGGATATTGATCTGCGTCTTTTTTTCCGGCAGTGGTCAAGCGCTTATTACCTGCGGCAAACATTGGCATCCGGAATACGCGAAAGTATCCAATTCTTCGATATCTCGGGATGCGCAATACTCAAAATTTATGCAACAGATCAAACCGATCTAGAGGCTTTCCGAACGCTCGCAGAAAAGCATCGTCACACGGCAGGTAATCTGTTTCCGTCGATTACCGCGTTTCCGCCTACCCCGGCCGCAGCCAACATCTTTTCGGTGGACGAGTTGCGCAAAGCGTGGTCGAAACTGAGAGATACACACGATTTTCATGGACTACTGCATCAATTCAATGCTGACCGGATAAGCGCACTCACCGCGGTTGGTGCACCCTATGCTCGGGCAATCTCGTTAACAGCAATTAGTGTGCTATTGGAACAAGCCTGCAAGCGCCAGCTGCCGATCATGGTTTTCGTCAACAACCGATGCTGCATTCAGATTCACACCGGAAACGTCGAACAGTACAAAAGGCTCGAGAACTGGCTCAATATCCTCGATCCCGACTTCAATCTGCATCTTGATAGCTGTCAATTCAGCAGTGCTTGGTTGGTTCGCAAACCGTCAGACGACGGTATCGTTACCTCGATTGAAGTCTTTGATCAAAACCGGGAGCTTTGCGTCCAATTCTTTGGCGCGCGAAAACCCGGCATTGCGGAACGTCGAGATTGGGTAGCGCTAGCGGAATCAATGCCGACGCTGGAGGGAGATACATGTCACTGATACGCGCGTTGCTAGCATTTGGTACTTCGGTCATTTTTACTCTGGCGGTCGGCGGTTGCAGCGAACGGGAAATGACTAATGACGCTGAGCAACAATCCAATGCACCGCGTCTTATCACGCTTGGCGGTGAATTGTCGGAGACCGTGGTCGCTCTCGGCTTTGAAGATCAGTTAGTCGCCGTTGATTCCACCAGTCTGTGGCCGGAGCGTCTCCAGCGACTGCCCAATGTTGGCTATTTGAGGCAGCTCAATACCGAGGGCATTCTCGCTCTCTCGCCCGATCTGATCTTGGCCAGCCATGAAGCCGGACCAGAGTCCGTACTGGACCAGTTGCGTGCATTGGGCATACCGGTGCATACGGTGACCACTGGACCCGATCTGAGGGCGGCCAGTACAGCAATTGCCACCGTTGGAGAACTATTAGGCGCGCGTTCGCAATCAGCCTTGTTGATTGATGCCTTAGCGCAGTCTATGGCGAATCTAAAGCCAATGGAGAACGTACCGCGTGTTCTGTTTATCCTGTCTAAAGCCGGTAATCAGACTCTCGTCGCTGGTCGTAATACCAAGGCCCACACAGTGATATCTCATGCCGGCGGACACAATGTTGGCGCCGGCTTCGACGGTTACAAACCCTTGTCGCCAGAGGCGATTGTGCAATTGGCGCCGGATATTATCCTACTGCCTTCCCACACCGCGGGAAGCGTTGGTGGTCGAGAAGGACTACTCACTCATAGAGGTATTCAGATGACCCCTGCAGCAGAGCGTGGCCATATCTGGATCATCGAAAGTCAAACCGTGCTGAGTTTGGGACCACGTATTGGAGAAAGCCTGGTCGTGTTGAATCGTCGCTTTGCCAGCGTTGCCAACGCAGAGGTAAAAACAGCGGAACTGGCCAGATAATGATCGTGCGCGATTACCATAGTACGAAAATCTACGGCATTCTGGCGCTGCTATTGCTGACATTGAGTGTGACCGCACTAAGCAGTGGGCCGCTCGCTGGAAATATTATTTCGCTGGTTGATGCTCTGGTCAGCGAAGACGCTTCAATCCTCGCAGCAACATTCTGGCAACTGCGTTTACCCCGTGTGGTACTTGCGCTGATGGTGGGTAGCGCGCTCGCCGTGGCCGGGGTAACGATGCAAGCCATCTTCAGAAACCCGCTAGCCGAGCCTGGATTAACAGGATCATCTAGCGGTGCAGCACTTGCAGCGGCGACTGTTATTGTACTGGCGCCGTATGAAAATCATGCGGCTATGCTGCCGCTGGTAGCCTTTTTGGGCGCTCTGTTGGCCACCTTGCTGGTACTGAGCTTTCCTGTATCAGCCGGCGACCAGATGGCATCACTGCTTTTACTGGGTATCGCAATCAATGCGGTAAGTAGTGCCGGCCTGGGCTTTCTCAGTTTTGTCGCTGACGATTTTGCATTGCGCTCTTTAACCTTCTGGCAATTCGGTAGTCTGGGCAAAGCCAGTTGGGAGGATCTTGCCTGGGCTACCGCGATAGCAAGCCCTGCCTTGGGGTGGTTGCTTTGCCAAGGTAGAGTTCTTAATGGCCTTCTACTTGGAGAACGCGACGCCCACTGTCTCGGCATTGATGTTCACCGATTCAAGGTTTGCGCGTTGCTGGCGTGCTCTGTCTGTGTGGGTACTGCGGTCGCCTGCGCCGGAATCATCGGGTTTGTAGGTCTAGTTGTGCCCCATCTACTGCGTCTGGTAGTTGGCCCCGATCATACCCGCCTGTTGCCGGCATCCCTGCTGGCCGCGCCAGCGCTGGTGCTCGCTGCCGACACCTTGGCGCGAACTGTCGTAAGCCCAGCAGAACTGCCTATTGGTATTCTGACGGCATTGCTTGGCGGCCCATTTTTCATTTATCTGTTACTGCAACGGAGCCGTACAAGTGCTTGAACTAGATCAGGTAACCCTTTTCCGACAACAACGACAGGTACTGGGCCCGCTAAGCCTGTCGTTAAAATCGGGACAGTTTTGCGCCGTACTGGGTGCCAACGGCGCGGGTAAATCTTCGTTACTGTCCCTGTTGAGTGGTCTGGACGCTCCTGCCAGCGGCCGATTGTCCTTTGCTTTCGCCAATGGCCGCCATACTATCCGCCAACTCGCCCAACACCGGGCATTAATGCCACAATTTCATGCTTTGGGGTTTGATTTCAGCGTTCGAGAAGTGGTGATGCTTGGCCGTACTCCGCACCACGGAATGTGCGATGCGAAGGACCACCGCAGACTGACAGACAAGGCCTTGGCGCTCTCGGGAATGTTGGATTTTTCTGGTCGCCGCTATACACGTCTGTCAGGTGGCCAACAGGCGAGAGTGCAGTTTGCCCGGGCACTTGCACAACTCAATTGCGGTGAAGGAGGTGACAAACTACTGCTGTTAGATGAGCCGACGGCCAGTCTGGACCTGCGTTATCAACTGTTGATTATGAAATGTATCCGACAATTGTGTGACGCCGGTCTGTGTTGCGTCGCGGTGCTGCACGATATCAATTTGGCCGCACAATTCGCTGACCTCATCGTGCTGCTCGATCAAGGCAAAGCCGCCGCAGTCGGTGCGCCGAGTGAAACGCTTACAGAACCATTGCTATCCAGAGTATTTCAACTCCCGGTTCGTGTGCTCGACAATGTCTTTCCAGATAGACCAATGATCGCATTGCCTTAGCCGTCAGAGATCAGTTTACTGCCGTCAGCGCACGTCCCAGAGTTTCGCTACCCAGCACAGGCGTGAAACGATCACCCTCTTCCCAAACCCGCTGGCCGCGAATATACACTTCGCGGACCACGCCATCGGAGCGATTAACAAGCACTTCATGCTCAAACTCAGGATTGTAGACCAACTGCCGCTGCCCGTTACTGTCATAGTCTCTGAGCTGCTCTGGATCAACCAGCACAATATCCGCCTGCTGACCGATATTCAGGTTACCAACATCCAGGTTAAAGAATGCCGCCGGATCACGCGTAAGCCGTTTTACCGCCAGCGCTACTCTATCCAGCCCTCGCTTCTGTGCGAGTTTAAGCGTTAACAGGTTGCCATCATAAAAAGCGAGATTTGTTATGTGTGCGCCACTGTCGTTAAACCCGGGCAAGGTGTTTGCGTCAAACAGTATCTGATCGGTAATGGATTCGTCGAGATTGGCTACATCCAGCCACCAGCGAAAATCCAAATCAAACTCTCGCAGACAGTGAGCGAAAAAATCCGGCAGCGAATCACAGTCCGGCGGCGCCTTGCCAAATACCTCCAGTTCATCCGCGTTGAAGCCCTCTTTCTGACCCTGCCGGAACGCCCGGAACCGTTGGTAGACACTGGACAGCTTTTGATGATGCCAGCTGGGCACCGGTGTTACCGGATCTATGACGATATCGTCGGGATCCAGCACAAAAGTCGCCGACGGTACGCCCAGACGATTCAGCAGACTTGGCGCCTTCGGAGAGACTGCGTCCCAATCCCGGCGAAACTGCGCCTGCCATTCGGCGGTTTCCATCAACGCACGACGCCCGTCTCGATCGTCGATTTCATAGGCTATTAATGCACGGGTCGAGGGCAGCTCTTCAAAGATTGGCGCCTGCACACCATTGCCCCACATTCGGAAATTAGTGGAGAGCGCCTGAAAGTGAAACCGCCCGTTCAATAAAGTTGAATTCAACAGTGCTGCCAAGCGCAGCAGGCGCTTCCATGCGCCCGGTGTCGATTTGAAATCCAGCGCGGTCAATGCGCTTACTCGCAACGGTTTGCCAAACAACCGACCCGATGTCCAGAAAAAACGACGCAAGGTGGTAAACATATTCTTGCTGTCTGGTGTGGCCTGCCACACTCGGTCCCGGTCACGTACAACCTGCAACAGCGTTTTAAGTTCGGCTTCATCGGCAAACTGGGTGGGAATGCGTTTTTCTTTGTGGGGGTCGTTGGCGAGATAGTGAAAAATAATACTGTCAGTGGAAAAACCGATATAGCCCTGATCCATTGCCTGATTTAACAGACGCACCATTTCATCGCGCTCAGCCTGTGTTGGCTCGCGGCTGACGCTCGCGTCTACCCCCATGACCTGTGTTCTCAACATGGAGTGCGGTAACAGTGGCGCAATATTTGGGCCAAGTGGAATCGACGAAAAATGCTTCAGATAGTCGCCCGTGGTGTTCCAGTGCATTTTATCGACGCACTTTTGCAGCACCCGTTTCGGCATATTTTCCACACGGGTAAAGCAATCAATAATGGGGCTTTCCCCATTCTTTAGCTGCGCACCAAAGGCCGTACCCAGAGAACAATTACCCACGATCACCGTGGTGGTGCCATGCCTGACCGCCTCTCCTAGCCCTGGATTGACTTCAACCTCCAAGTCGAGATGCGTATGAATATCCAACAACCCCGGCATAAGCCAGAGTCCGTCAGCATCAACCACCTGGGCGGCTAACTCGCTGCCGAGGTTTTGGCCTCTGGCGGCAATCTGGCCGCTAGCAATGGCGATATCCTCGACAACCGGCAATTCGCCACTGCCGTCAAAAACCAGTGCGTTTTTTATCAGTGTGTCCCACTGCCCTACAGTGCCACCATCTGCCATTGTCGCCTCCTGACCGGATAGTTGATTCGCGGACTTCAGCTGGACTTCGCAGCGCGACGTTTAGCTGTTTTCTTTTTCGCGACGGACGGCTTGAAACTCTTATCTGCGAGCGCTTTCAATTCAGCAAACGAAGCTTCCAAACACTCCCGGTATTTCATTGGATCATCCAGTTGTTCACGATCTGCCAGCACGGAAATGGTCATGGCATCGCCAAAGGAAAATACCGCATGAAAAAGGCCTACACCCGGGGTTAGTACGCCGAGGCCGTGATAGCGAACGAGTCGCGCACCGGCACAGTAGAGATCAAAATTCGCGCCCGGCACATTGGTGACCACCGTGCTGATATTCACCGGCATATGCTGCGAAATTTTGCCACTGGAATACAGCTTGGCGCCGCCCTTGGCAAACCAGGGCGAAAGCACGCCCACCAGTTTCAGGGCGTCTACCAACGGTGACTTTTCGCCGAACTCTTTGGCGTCATTGGCGCTTTGGTGAATCGCTTGCAGTCGAGCAACCGGGTCGTCGATATCCGTATGCAATTTACAAAACACGGATCCCACCTGATTATTGTCCTCGTTTTCCCCGCGCCGGCTGCGCATATTCATAGGTATACCGGCAGCCAGGGAGACCTCAGGCAGCTCCCCTATTTCTTGCAGGTAGCGTCGCATGGCACCGGATACCACGGCCAAGGCAACATCATTGATTTTAACGTTGAAGGCATTTTTTATGGCTTTAAAATCCGACACACTGAATGTGGTCGCCTCAAAGGCCCGATGTTTACCTACCGGCTGGTTAAACCGCGTTTTGGGAGCCTGAATATCGGGCAAGGGCACGGTTTTCTGGATAACGCCATAGCCAAGCCGCGCAAAATCCCGAGCCAGGTTTACCGTACCCTTAGCCATTGTTGCGGTATTTTTGGTCTGATTTACCAGCGCCCTAAACAACAATTCACCGGAATTGGGTTTGTGGTCAATGACCAACGGCGGCTGAATGCCAAGGTACTCATCGGCCACACTTTCACTGGGTTCTGGCTCCAGGTCATGCAGTGCAGCCATAAACGATTGACCTCCCGCGCCGTCAACTAGTGAGTGGTGCATTTTGGTATAGACCGCAAAACTACCCTCGGGCAGCTCGGGAATATTGTCCAGACCTTCAATGATATAGGCTTCCCAAAGGGGACGCGCCATATCCAGCGGTCGCGAGTGAAGCCTGGCGATCTGGATGCAGAGCTGGCGCCAGTCACCAGGGTGCGGCAGCGCGATATGTCTCAAGTGGAATTCAACATCGAAGTTTTCGTCGACCACCCAATATGGCCGATCGAGGTTACCCGGCACTTCATGTAAGCGCGTGCGAAACAACGGAAGGCGATGCAACCGCTGCTCAAAACTCGCTATCACCTGTTTAAAGCGAACAAAACCGCCAGGGGCGGTTGAGGGGTCATAAATACCGAGCCCGCCGATATGCTGGGGAGTATTGGTTTGCTCCAGGTTGATAAAAGCCGTATCTAGTACGCCAAGCTGTTTCATATAGTATCCTGCTTGATCAATTATTATTGGCCGGAGTTGGCGCGCAATTCCAAACCTTATCGTAACTGTTTTTTAGTGTAACCGCTTTATTGGCTTAGTCGAGGGTCAGGCACCGCCGAAATGAATTGACACTGCCAACCGCTGCTCACAGGAACTATTTAAAATCAATGGCTTACTATGAGATCTTCAGCAATACCCTCACCACCTGGTTTGCCGTCGGCGCCGTAGGTCTGTAGGGTAAAATAGCGCCCCTCTTCTCTGCTCTCATACCGATAGGGGGCGCCCCAAGGATCTAACGGTACGGCGTCTGTCGGCAGGTAACCTGTGCTGTTCCAGTTACGCGGGGTTCGCCCTGAGGTTGGCATCGCAATCAGTGCGCGCAATCCCTGCTCTGTGGTTGGGTAGAAATGGTTATCGAGTTTGTAACGCTCCAGCGCGGCCGCTAATTCAGTTATATGAGCGCGGGCGGTAGCGACTCGATAGTCATCGAGTCGCGATTCGATAATCGGGTACAGTGCGGCCACAAGACCGCTAATGATCAGAATAAGTACGAGTATTTCGCGGATGGTTAAACCACCCTGGCGGTAAACCGTCAAACAACATCCCCCAGTTTCAGGATCAGGCCAGCGGGCGCTGGCTTGCTTTCGTTACCCACTTGCCGATCACGGCGTCTAAGGCTGAATGGGCAGCAACTCCCACTTTTTCTGCGAGCGTCTTTTTAGCGACGTATTTCACTTCGAATATGTCGCTCTGTTCGCGCTTGCTAAGAATATATTCATCGCTTGTGCGGATTTCGTCAACGAGGTTTTGCAGCAAAGCTTTACTGCCGTACCAGACCTCGCCAGTAGCTACCTTTTCTATGGCAACCTGCGGCCGGTGCTCACTCACAAATTCCTTGAATAACTGATGGGTTTCTTCCAATTCTTCCAGAAATTTCTCGCGTCCTTCATCGGTATTTTCGCCAAACACGGTAAGCGTGCGCTTGTAGTCACCGGCGGTATGCATTTCAAAGTCGACATTGTGCTGTTTCAGTAAGCGATGGAAGTTGGGCAGCTGCGCTATAACGCCAATGGAGCCGACCACCGCAAAAGGCGCAGCCATGATGCGGTTAGCAATACAGGCCATCATGTAACCCCCGCTGGCCGCCACACGGTCAATAGCAACTGTTAGCGGGATTCCTTTACTGCGGATACGATCCAACTGCGATGCGGCCAGACCATAGCTGTGCACCATACCGCCGCCGCTCTCCAGCTTGACCAAAATCTCGTCTTCAGGCCGGGCCAGCGTCAGAACCGCTGAGATCTCGTGACGCAGATGTTCTACCGCCGAGGCTTTGATATCGCCATCAAAATCCAGCACGTAGAGTCTTGGTTTCAGCGGTGCGGCTTCCTTCTGCTTTTTAGCAGCCTTTTGCTCAGCTTTGTATTTCTTTTTAGCCTCTTTGCGATCCTGCTTGAAGGCGGTCTCGTCCAAGACCACAGATTTGACCTGATCTTCCCAGTCCTCAAATCGGTCGTTGAGCGCAGTAACCTCAATGTGTCCTTCGGCGTCCCGCTTGCGTGATCCCAGCGAGGCCAAGCTCCCGATAACAATCAGTAAAGCAACGACAAAGGTCACGGTTTTGGCCAGAAACAGGCCGTAGTCGCTCAAAAACTCCAAGTTGATCTCCTGACACGTAAATAGAATGGCGTGGCATATTCGCGTCAGGGACGCGGCAAGTCAAGACGACCAGCGTCTGACGGCCTCCTCGGCCTGGCGGTTTTCCGGGCGCGCCACCAAGCCGAAATGGCTGAGTGTGACCTGATAAACCGCACCGTCGGCCATTGGCAGATAGGTTGCACTGCCGTATTGCGTATCGGCCAACCTGAGCAGGGATTCAGATTTTTGCAGCCAATGCCACAGGTCAATGGTGTCCGATTCGCGCAAGGCATGGACCGTTCGAGGCTTGCTGCGCTCGTCTTCAAGCCGCTGATAACGGCCCGAAAGCCTGTCAAGCCTGAAAATAGGGTCAACACCGAGACGGCTGATTGTCGGATTCCACTTGATCATGCGCACATCAATTTGCCACTGGTCGCCGGCGAGCTGGTAGTCCCTAACCTCTCCGTTGACACTGACCGTTGCGCGATAGGTTTGTGCTGTCTGTCGGGTGAACGTGACTGTCGCCACCGGCGTTTCGTCCAACAGCGCGCGATAAGAATAGAGATCCCAGGCAGCCAGAAACACCGCTATCGCCAGCAGACCGGACAACAGGGCAAAGCACCCCAAAACAAAATGTTTGAGCACCGGCAACCTCAGCAATACCCTTACGGCCACAAATGCCAGCGCGATGGCAAGGAGGACTAGGCTGCCAATCAGAACAAACAGACTCACCCCACCCTCCAGATTACGCCTGTTCAGGCGCGTGCTTTAACCTTGTAACCCAGCGCTGCCAGACTCTCTTCGGCCAGTACAAGTAGCTCTTCATCAGCCCGCTGGTGACGGCTGAGCTCCATTAAGTAATATTCTACGCTGATCAGCGCATCTGCCAACGTTTCGAGCAGTTGCTGAGCGCGATCAGGGCTATGCATGTCGTTGCTTTGAATAAATTTATTCACAAACTTTACAGCGGCACTCAGCACGTCAGTAATGCGTCCCATACTCAGCAACTGGAAAGCGCCGCGTATGGTGTTGAGCGTCGTACCCACATTGTAGATATGACCGATATCAAACTCAGATTCGACGTAGGCATTTATTGCCCGTTTGGCCAGGCTGATACCCGCCTCAGATTCCTTGTAGACCAACAGTTTTGACGTTTCCAGCTGACTACTGCTACTGATGGCAAGCTGCCTGGCGGGTGTGAGGTCTTCCAATTCATCAGCCGTGAGCTGGTTTCGCTCAAGTTTGCTGAGTGAGTTATCGATAAACAGTATGCCATCGGCAATCTGAGGCAACACCTGCTGGACGTGAGCATGATCACGTCCAACCAGCCCCGTTGCCAACATTCCGTGCTGCGCTGAATAATCTGCAAGTGTATTCAAACCCAGCACTCTCAGCACACCGGAGAGCTGCACCAATATTTTCTCAAGTGGTAATACTTCATCTGCATCGCAGCGGCCGCTCTGCATCAGTATTTCCAAAATATCCATCGCGTTGCGCAACTCACTGTGAAGTTCGCGGATTACCGTTGACATCGCATCGAGCCCGGGACCGAACATTCGCTGAAGATCGGCCTGAATGTCTTTATCGAGCAAGGTCAGCGGAATGATACCCGCAGCATTCATGAATTTACCTGCGACGCTTTCCGACTCCGCGCCGCTAATCGTTAGCAGGTGGTAAAGCTCGCGCTCGATCTCTGGCATTTCCGGTATTTTGCCAAGCTCAGAGGGCGTGGCTGCAAGTTCTCGGAGCGCTTTGTCCAGGCGGGCAAAACTTCGCACCCGGGTACTGTTTAAGGCCAACTTGCGTTCTACCAAACAGTCGACCACCGCGTTCGCCAACAGCCAGAAACGCTGGGCTGCTCCCGGCGGCAGGAAGCCGCAAAACCGCTGCAGTGCCCGGTTCATCAGACGCAGATGCAAGGCGACCTGCGAATTCCTCAGCACACCCAGTAAACCCACCTGGTACATGTGTCGCAGTCGCTTCAGGGTTTCCGCATCCGCCGGCACAGGTTTGATATTCACAGTGAACGTAGAGCTTTCGCTAAAGCGGGGAACGGTCAAGCCCAATTGCTGGTGCTCAAGAATGACATCCTCACCATGGGCCATACGAATTTCATTGATCTGCGGCAGCAGCATGAGGGGGACGTCGGTTTTTCGGGCCGACACGGACTCAAGATACCGAGGCAGCACAAAGAATGAGGTGCTCAGCGCTTCAGCCTGTTTGGCACCGGGCGCTTTGCCAGCGGTAAGACTTTTATTCAGGGCCTGATAGATATTATCGGCAAGCAGGTGGGCCCCATGGATCTGGATCAGGCTGAGCGTACCCGCAACTTGCCAAGTGAGCTCGGCGCAAATTTTTAACGCCTCGAATCGCTCCGGATCAGAAATGAATTCTTCAAAGGCGTCCGTGGCTTGATCCAGCGTAGTGTTCAATTCGCTGGAAACCAGGTCAAGCGACGACATATTGACTGCTACTTCATACTGCACAAGCACACCCCCACGCGCGGGCCCAACCGTGGTTTACTACCATGTATACCTCTGGATACCTCGTCAGCAATAGCCCCTGATACCGCTGTTAATGCTGACTATTTATTATAGTGGCTAGTGGGCATCCCTTCCCGCGTGCGACCTGCCTCACCGCAGGGTGATGTCGGTGCGTACAAAAAACCAGCCTTCTGCTCTAGGAACTTCGAGAAAACGCTCGCTAAGTTCCTGTTATTCAAACCTTAATAGTCTAGCTTAGCTTTTCGAAAGGCCACAGCCTAAGATGTGAATAGTGCCGTAATTTCTAAATAGACATTATTGAATCACTGATCCATCGGGGGTGGCGGAGAATCCGTGACCGGTCAGTTTTGCAGCCAGCGGCAGTTGCCATCACTGGCCTTATCGATGGCCTTGAGCTGCTCTTCGTGCGCTGCGATCTCCTCCTCGGAGGCGCGCACCACTTTCAGCCCCGGGCGATCGGTGGCAAGCCGACGAATTTCAGATACGACCGGTTGCCCACCGCTGTTATTGGTATCACCGGCGAGCGCCAGATCAGTTTGGCCCCCGGTCATCAGTAGGTACACATCAGCCAGGATCTCGGCATCCAGCAAGGCGCCGTGCAGATCTCGCTGGGAGTTATCTACCCCATAGCGCTGACACAGGGCGTCTAGGCTGTTGCGTTGCCCGGGGTGCTTCTGGCGCGCCATCACCAGACTGTCTATTACCGAGCAGGAATCAGCGACGACTTCCTTGCGTTTGAGCAACTGCAGTTCGTGATTAATAAAACCGATATCAAAGGGCGCATTGTGGATAACCAGTTCCGCGCCGCGAATAAAGTCCATAAACTCGTCGACGATATTGGCAAAAACAGGCTTATCGACCAGAAATTCATTGGTGATCCCATGCACCTCGATGGCGCCTTCGTCGACTTCGCGCTCGGGGTTGATGTACTGGTGATAGTGCCTACCCGTGAGCCGCCGATTGACCAGCTCGACACAGCCAATTTCTATGATTCTGTGACCTTGAGAGGGCTCAAGACCGGTAGTTTCAGTATCCAGTACAACCTGACGCGACACGCGCTTCTCCTATGATTATTGGTGGGGCTTAGCGAGACAACTCGTCAATTCCGCGGTTCGCCAGTTGATCCGCAATCTCGTTTTCACGGTGCCCGCTGTGGCCTTTGACCCAGTGCCATTCGACATCATGCTTTTGACAAAGAGCATCAAGCTCCTGCCATAAGTCTTTGTTTTTTACTGGCTGCTTGCCGGCAGTTCGCCAGTTTCGGCGCTTCCAGTTGGCGATCCACTCGGTAATTCCCTTGCGCACATACTGGGAATCCGTGGTCAGCACCACCTGACTGGGCTTTTTCAGTGCCCGCAGTCCCTCGATGGCAGCCATAAGCTCCATCCGGTTGTTTGTGGTTTCCTTTTCACCGCCAAAAAGGGGCTTTTCCACTTCACCATAACGCAGCAATGCACCCCACCCGCCACGGCCCGGATTTCCTCTGCAGGCACCGTCGGTAAACATTTCGACTTTCATTGATTCTCACTGTTTTTGCAGTACACCATCGCGCGCAGCACCGAGTGGTCTCACATTGACCAAGCTCTCTCGCCGCCACCGCAACCGTACCGGAGTTATCGGAGCGCGGTATTTTGTCGCCGAAATAAGGAAAGTTCCACCCACAGGGACGCGACGCATCAAATCAGGAGCAAAAACCCGGTGGCTCAAACACCATGGCGAATTAAACGGCAGCCGATGAAATCCATAGGAACGCTGCTTGACGTTAAAGCCCAGCAAGTTAAGCCAATCCATCAGACGCCACGTTGTAAGCATATGATGACGCCACACGCTGCGTGGCGCTACCCGCCCGGCAAAATACAACCGCAGCCCCAGCAATGACAAAGGGTTGAATCCCACGATCAATAAGCGCCCGTGAGGCACGATAACCCGCTCAAGTTCGCGCAACATATTGTGCGGGTTGGCAATAAATTCCAGCAAATGGTGCACGACCACCACATCCTGACTTTCGTTAGCCACCGGCAACTCAGAAAAATCGCTGACGACATCCAGGCTTTTACCCATTTCACACTGCACAGCCGGACCAATACTGTAGTGCCGTCTGATCGCTTCCGGGCGCGATACCAAGGTGCGCGGCCCAAGACTAAGCTCCAGCAGGGAGTGGCCAAAAGCACCCTCCAGCGCGTCCTCAATCAGGCTGCGCTCCTCATTTACCAGCTGCCGCCCCATAGGACTGTCGAACCAGCGTTTAAGCGCTGGCAGCAGCTCACTGTCGGGTGCCTGTGGACGCCAATTGGTCACAACGAAACTCTCCGCCCGGTTTGCCGTCTAATCGCCGCCGGAACCTTGCGTTCCGGGGAACAGTCAATTAGCGTAACCCAAAAATCAACGGCTGAGTATGCATGATTAGCGTCGATCCAATTAAAGCATTTAGCGACAACTATATCTGGTGCCTGTCCAACCCTGAAGGTGAGGCTTGGGTGGTCGATCCGGGCGACGCCGCGCCGGTTGAAGAGCATCTTCGGCAGCGCGATCTCACACTCCAAGGCGTGCTGATTACCCACCACCACTTTGACCACGTCGGCGGGGTAGCCTCGCTGACAAAGCAACGCGATATACGGGTTGTTGGCCCGCAGACGGCGACACCGGAGATCAACGAGCCAGTTGCTGACGGCGACCGCATAACCTTGCTCGGCAGCGAGTTTGACGTGATCGCAGTACCGGGCCACACGCTGGATCACATTGCATATTATGGCAACACGCTGCTGTTTTGCGGCGACACGCTGTTTGCCGGTGGTTGTGGCCGGTTATTCGAGGGCACTCCAGAGCAGATGCATGCATCTCTCGCCAGAATCAGCAGTCTGCCGGGCGCCACCCGGGTATACTGCGCGCACGAATACACACAGGCCAACCTGGCCTTTGCGGCGGCGGTAGAGCCTGATAATACAGCGCTGCAATCGCGAATTCAGAAGGTCGAACAGCTGCGCCAACAGGGATTGCCCACGGTTCCCTCGCAACTTGCGGATGAACTGGCAACCAATCCCTTTCTGAGAGCCGATCAGCCCTCGGTCAGGGATTCGGCGGAGGAATATGCTAGTATCCGGCTCAGCGACGATATCGGGGTGTTTGCCGAGGTGCGACGCTGGAAAGATAATTTCTAACCCAATGCTTGGCCCTAACTTTTTCTGGGCAAGCCATTCAGGCTCGCAGTACGCACTGATGGTATAAAACGATGAACCTATTGAATAACAAGACCTTACCGTTATTATTTATTGCTATTTCCAGTATCACCCTAAGTGCCTGCTCCACCCAGGCCAGCAAGCGGCAATCGCTGGCAACAGGGACCGAAGCCAAAGCCTGCACGCGTGGCAGTCTGCGCCGGGGTGACTGTAAATTACCAGGCCTGCCAACCGCCGACACGGTCGTTACGGAGGACAAAAATGACCTCTGGTACCACGTTACCAGCGGCTATCAGCTTACCCAGCACGCCGCCCACCCAAAAGCAAAGAAGTATTTCGAGTACTTTCGCGACCGTCCCACGTATCTGAGCACTATTGCCGAGCGTTCCAGCCCCTACCTCTATTACATTGTTGAAGCCATCCGCAAGCGCAATATGCCGATGGAGTTTGCCCTGTTACCGGCCATCGAAAGCTCCTACGATCCCTTCGCCTATTCTCACGGCCGCGCAGCAGGCCTGTGGCAATTTGTACCGATAACCGCAACCCACATGGGGCTTCCCAGAACCTGGTGGTATGACGCCCGCCGCGACGTCGTCGCTTCAACGGAAGCGGCATTGGATTATCTGCTGGAATTGCATCAACGCTTTGACGGTGACTGGTTATTGGCCATGGCTGCCTATAATTCGGGAGCAACTACCGTACTGCGTGCAATGGCGAAAAATGAACGCGCCGGGCGCCCAACTGATTACTGGTCGCTCGATCTGCCCAGGGAAACAGAAGCCTATATCCCGAAACTGATTGGCTTGAGCCAACTGATCAAAAGAGCCAAGTACGAAGGCATAGACCTTGAACCCATGCCCAACACAGCGGCGTTTGCAGTTGTCGACACCGGTGGCCAGATCGATCTTGCGCAGGCAGCGGAACTTGCCGGAGTATCTATCGAACAGCTCTACCGCCTGAATCCCGGCTTCAATCGCTGGGCAACCGACCCCAATGGTCCCCATCACCTGGCGATTCCTCTTGATAAACACCAACAATTTACCGAACGGTTGTCACAGATTCCGCCGGAAAAGCGCTTAAACTGGAGTCGTTATCGCGTCGTTTCGGGTGACAGCCTGATCAAGATAGCGCGCCGCTTCAATACCGACGTTGCTACCATCAAGGCCGCCAACCAACTCAATAATTCAATGATTCGTGCAGGACAGGTATTGATGCTGCCCTCAGCAAGCATGGCAGCAGCACATTACTCGCTCAGCGCAGATCAGCGGTTGGCCTCGGCACAAAAGCGCGGCGAATCCGATGATCGCGTCGCCCATCAACACACCGTTGAACAGGGCGATTCCCTGTGGACCATATCCCGCCGCTACGGTGTTAGCGTCAATGATCTGGCGCGCTGGAACAACATGGTTCCTAAAGACCCCTTACGCGCTGGTAAAAAACTGGTGGTGTGGAAGCCTGCTGGCCAGCAAGTTGCTGTGCGCAGCGCCGCCTCGCGCAGCATAATCCGCTGGATCGGTTATACCGTGCGCCCCGGCGATTCACTCGCTCGGATTGCAGATAAATTCAGCCTGAGCGTTAACGATATTTTGGAATGGAATGAAATCAGCAAAGGCAAATACCTGATGCCTGGCCAGGTCCTCAACCTGTATGTCGATGTAACGCAAGTTTCTGGGCGATAACGCAGACAAAACCGTAAGTGTTTGGTTTTTGGCTTGTATAGTCGCCCCGCCTCGCTAACATGCGCAGAGCTTTTCGCTGAGTGGAGTTTATGACCGCCTATTTTATCCGGCGCTTTCTGCTAATCATTCCCACCTTTATCGGCATCACACTACTGGTGTTTGCGGTAACCCGTGTGGTACCTGGTGGTCCAATTGAACGCCTGATGACCGCCTCGCTGGTAAGCGGCGAGCAAAGCGCCGGTGCACGCGACACCCGTTCCGGCAACACGCTCTCCGCTGAACAAATCAAACAATTGGAAGCCTACTACGGTTTCGACAAGCCAATGCTGGAAAGCTACGGTATCTGGTTAGCAAAAGTGCTGCGGTTTGATTTGGGTGAATCCAGCCGCTACCAGGATCCAGTGTGGTCAATCATTAAAGAGCGTTTTCCCGTGTCCATTTTCTATGGGCTCACGACCCTGCTGCTGACCTACATCGTCTGTATTCCGCTAGGGGTAGCCAAAGCACTGCGGCATCAAACCAGCTTTGACAACCTGACTTCCGCTGTCGTTTTTCTCGGGTATGCGCTGCCAAGCTACGTGGTGGGCATCGCCCTCGTCAGCCTGTTTTCTGCCCACTGGGATTTCTTCCCGCTAGGCGGATTCGTCAGCGACAATTATGAAGACCTGGGCACCTGGGAAAAATTCAAAGATATTTTCTATCACGGCACCCTGCCCCTGATCGCGTACATGGCAGGTAGCTTTGCCATCACCACCTTTATGATGAAAAACGCGTTAATGGACAACCAGGCTGCCGACTACATGCGTACCGCCTCTGCCAAAGGGCTTACCCGCAACCAGGCTGTGTGGCGTCACGCCTTTCGCAACAGCCTGATACCAATCGCGACCTCTTTCGGCGGCAACATTGCATTTTTTATGAGTGGCTCTTTCCTGATTGAAACCATATTCAATATCGACGGCATAGGTCTGCTCGGTTATGAAGCAATTCTGGAACGCGACTATCCTGTGGTGATGGGTATTTTGGTGATTACCTCCCTGCTGTTTTTGATTGGCAATATTCTTTCGGACTTTATCGTGGCCTTGGTGGACCCCCGGATTCGCTTCGGAGAAGCGCGCTGATGCTGAAGCTCAATCCGGTAGCCAGAAAACGGCTGCAACGCTTTAAGGAAATTCGACGCGGCTACTGGTCAGCCATCATTCTGGCGGCACTGTTTGTACTGAGCCTTGGCGCGGAACTCATCGCCAATCAGCGAGCATTATTGGTGATTTATGAGGGCCAGTGGTATTTCCCGACCTATGGCGGCATATTGCCAGGCGAAACCTTTGATCTGGGGTATCGCTACGAAACCAACTACAAAGACCTGAAGCTCAAATTGGAAAGCAGTGGCAAGGGAACCGTCATCATGCCGCCAATTCCCTATGGACCTCTCGAAACAGACCTGAGCGTGGGTGATTTCCCACCGCACGCGCCTTCTCTGGCCACCGCACATTATCTGGGCACAGATACCAGTGGCCGGGATGTGCTGGCACGAATCATTTATGGTTTTCGAATCGCCCTGCTGTTTTCCCTACTTCTTTTGTTTTTCAACTATCTGGTAGGCGTCAGTATCGGTTGCATGATGGGGTTCTGGGGCGGCGCCTTTGATCTCGTATTCCAGCGCCTGATCGAAATATGGTCCAATATACCCTTTCTCTATGTGATCATGATTGTCGCTTCCATTGTTCAACCCGGCTTTTGGACACTGGTGGCCATCATGGTGTTTTTTGGCTGGACCTCCATCACCTGGTACATGCGCACCGCCACCTACAAAGAAGCGGCCCGCGATTATGTGATGGCGGCTCGCGCTATTGGCGCGTCTAACACACGCATCGTGTTTAAACATATTCTGCCAAACAGTGTATCCACACTGATCACCTTCGTTCCTTTCTCGGTTGCTGGTGGCATTACTTCACTGACAGCACTGGATTACCTCGGCTTTGGCCTACCGCCACCCACCCCCAGCTGGGGTGAGTTATTAAAGCAGGGCACAGAAAACCTCGACGCCCTCTGGATGGTACTGTCAGTCGTTGGCGCCATGACGCTAGTGCTAATGCTGGTTACTTACATTGGCGAGGCTATCCGCGAAGCCTTCGATCCCCGGAAGTTCAGTTACTATGATTAACACCGCTAGCGGCCGGACTAAGAGCGCAAACGCGCGCATCATCGCCGTAAAGGCCGCGCTTGGCTGCCTTCTCAGCTGGCTATGGGTGAGTTCTTGTTACGCAGCGCCGCCATCCCTGCCGGCAGATATCGTGTGGGAGACTAATCTGGAGGACCCGATATTTGCGTCCCCCAATGCAAAACGCGGCGGTAGGTTTCGCACTTTTATCACCACCTTTCCACTAACCTTGCGCCTTGTCGGCCCTGATGCCAACGGCAGTTTTGCTGGTTATTTGCGCGCCAACGCTTTGCCACTGGTGGATATTCATCCCAACACGTTGAATCCCATCCCCATGCTGGCAACGCACTGGGCCTTCGACAAAGACGGCAAAACCGTTTACTACAAGCTTGACCCCGATGCGCGCTGGTCGGACGGGGAGCCTGTGACCGCTGATGACTACCTCTACACGATTGAGTTTATGCGCTCTGAGCATATCGTCGCGCCGTGGTATACCAATCACTACAGCAACGTGATCGTGGATATCCAAAAATACGACGACTACACCATCGCAGTGACCGGTGCCGTCCCAAAACCCAAAGATGAACTCCTGTACGAGTATGGTCTGCGCCCCACCCCTGCGCACTTCCACCAACTCGACGCAAATTGGGTGCGCAACTACAACTGGAAGATTGAGCCCAATACCGGCCCCTACCAGATCGCCCATATGCGCAAGGGTAAATATATCGAATTTGATCGCAAGCCAGACTGGTGGGGCGACGATAAACGTTATTTAAAATACCGTTACAACCCGGATCATGTGCGAGTTAAGGTAATCCGCGATATCAATATGGCATACCAGTATTTCGCGAAGGGTGATCTGGACACCTTCCCTCTAGTGATGCCACGTTTCTGGCACAAAAAGGCCCAGGGTGATATCTACGACAAAGGGTGGGTCGGTAAAATCAAATTCTACAACGACGTACCCCAGCCCTCTTCCGGCATGTATCTGAACGAAGACGACCCGGTTCTCGCCGATCGCAACGTGCGCTACGCGATCGCGCACGCTACCAATGTACAGAGGGTGATCGACACGGTTCTGCGCGGCGACTATGAACGACTGAACTCTCAATATGAAGGCTATGGGGACTACACCAACCCCGCGGTTCAGGCCCGCCCTTTTGATCTGGCAAAAGCCAACGCCTTGCTGGATGAAGCAGGCTGGCAAGAGCGCGATAATCGCGGCATACGCATCAAAAATGGACAGCCATTAAGTTTGCGTATCACCTACTACAACAGTGGCCACAACGACCGCTTGGTAATCATTCAGCGTGAAGCATTAAAGGCCGGTATTGATTTCCAGCTGCAACTACTGGATGCGTCAACAGCTTTCAAACAGATACTCGAGAAGAAACATCAGATTGCCTGGATGGGCTGGTCGGGAGGTGGCTTATCCCCGGCATTCTGGGAGTTTTATCACTCAGTGAATGCACATAAACCGCAAACCAATAATGTGACCAATACCGACAACCCCGAGCTCGACGAAAAAATTGAGGCCTACCGCAAAGCACAGCAAAAGGATGCGCGTGTAGCGCTGGCACACGAACTGCAGGAAATGATTCACGAGCAGGGCTCATTCATCCCCACCTTCAAGGTCCCCTATACGCGGGAGGCCTACTGGCGCTGGCTGCAATTGCCGCCATTTATTGCCACCCGTACCAGTAACAGCGTATTCGATACCATGGGCAGCAACGGCGGCCTGTTCTGGATTGATACCGACCGACAGGCAGAACTCGAAGCGGCCCGTAGCGACAATACCGACTGGCAACCCTCCCTGATAATCGACGAGACCTGGCGCCGATGACTCCACTACTGAACGTAAAGGGACTGACAACTCGCATTCGATCGGAACATGGCAATCTGGCCGTTGTCGATGACGTGAGCCTGCAAATCAGTGCCGGTGAAACGCTAGGCCTTGTTGGGGAATCAGGCAGCGGAAAAAGTATGACGGCGCTGTCCATCATGGGCCTGCTGCCTCGCCCAGACAGCTACCTTGATAATGGTTGTGTCGATTTTGACGGAACCGATATAGCACAGCTGAATTCGCGTGCCCTGGCCCAATTGCGCGGCAATGAAATCAGCATGATTTTTCAAGACCCAATGACCGCTCTCAATCCCGTGAAACGCGTTGGCGAGCAGATTCTGGAAGTCTTGGAAATACACAAACAGGTACGTGGCAAACAGGGCCCATCTCAGGTAGTCGATCTGCTTCGCGCCGTTGGCATTCCGCACCCAAACGAACGCTTTGACAGCTACCCCCACGAACTCTCCGGCGGAATGCGACAGCGTGTGATGATTGCTATGGCGCTGGCCTGTCGCCCCCGCCTGCTTATAGCAGACGAACCGACCACGGCGCTGGACGTAACGGTACAGGCACAAATTCTCCGCCTGATAAAACAATTACAGCAAGAGCGAGACACAGCGCTACTGTTTATCACTCACGATCTGGCGCTGGTTTCCCAGATCAGTGATCGCATTGCCGTGATGTACGCCGGCCATATTGTTGAGTGTGCCAGCACTTCACGCCTGTTCAGCAAAGCCCTGCATCCCTATACCCGCGCATTGTTAGCCTCCACCCCCAGCGTGGGCGCAGTACGCAAAGAACGGCTACCCAGCATTCCCGGGGCAGTCGCAAAGCCCGCGACCTACTCGGCATTGTGCCGGTTTCGCAATCGCTGCAGCTTTGCGACCGAGCGTTGCAGCCAGGAGGCTGTATCGCTGGAAACCACCGACACCGGACAGCAGGTACGCTGTCTGCGTTGGCGCGAGTTGGCAGAGGATTGAGCATGCAAAACCCGCTACTGGAAGCCCGCGACCTAAAGTTGCACTTTATCCAACGCTACGGTGTCTTCAAGCAACACAAAAACACCATCCGCGCGGTGGATGGCGTCAGCTTTTGCATTTATCCCGGCGAAACCCTGGGTTTGGTCGGAGAATCAGGCTGTGGCAAAAGCAGCCTAGGCAAAGCCTTGTTAAACCTGCACCGCCCTACTGGCGGAGAACTTCGCTTCCAGGGGCGGGCTATTACACAGCTGGACAACAAGCACTGGCGCCCCTTGCGGGCAAAACTGCAAATGGTGTTTCAGGACCCTTTTGAATCTCTCAATCCTCGCCATACGGTCGGCCACATACTGGAAGAACCGCTAATTGTCCATCGCCGGGGCACCCCTGCCGAACGGCAAGCCAGAATACGCGAGTTGATTGACCTGGTTGGCCTGAACGACGAGGCCCTGAGCAAATATCCTCACGAATTTTCCGGTGGCCAGCGACAACGTATTGGGATTGCCCGCGCCATCTCACTGGAGCCCGACGTGCTGATCTGTGACGAGGCGGTATCGGCGCTGGATGTATCGGTACAGGCCCAGATTCTCAATTTGCTGATTGAGATCCAGCAGCGAATGCACTTGGCGATGCTGTTTATATCCCACGACCTGTCAGTCGTGCGCCATATCTCCGATCGAATTGCGGTGATGTACAAGGGCGCTATCGTAGAGCTTGGGGACGCCACCGAGGTTTGTGAAAGACCGGCACACCCTTACACGCGCGCTCTACTGGATGCCGTACCGCAGCTGGGCAAACCCTGGCATGAAAGTACCAACATTCACGGCGAAGCCTCCACCACAGGTAGCGAAGCTGGCTGCGCCTTTGCGCCGCGCTGCCCACGTGCGGCCGACCGCTGCTACCGTGAGCGGCCAGTACTGGACAGCCCCGATACTGGGTCACGCATCGCCGCGTGTCATTTCCCACTGGGTGACGACGATCACTAGGCGGCACCTTATTCAGTTTCTCTCGCTGCAGTGCTGGCCGCTACCAAGTTGATAATGCTATGATTTTGCGGCAGTTCACCCGACTATATGACGATGCGACCCAAAACCGCCCACCGCAACGATTACGTTCCGCTTAAGTACGCTCGCACAATGCTGCGCGTAGCCGAAGCGCAGGGCTACGATCCGTCAACGCTGCTGCGCTCGCTGAACTTACCGCAAAACCCGCTTGACCCCAATGCCGACCCAGATAGCCCCATCGACGCCCGTTATTACACGCTGATCTATAGCCGCGTGATGTGGTTGCTGCAGGACGAATCGTTTGGGCTGAATTTGCAGCGTCCAACACCAACCGGCACGTTTCGCATGATGTGCATGTGCATTATTCACTGCACAACACTCGAAAACGCCTTACATCGCGCGGCGGAATTTATGGCCTTCTGCCGCAATATCACCGGGCTGTCGCCGGTCAGCACACGGCCGATCAAGCGCACCGGGAATGGTCGGGCAACCTACACCTTCAATACGACCTACCTGCTTGAAGATGCGCCGAGCCTGGACAACGATACGGTTGTGCATTGCATGGCTATCTGGCGGCGCCTTTGTAGCTGGCTGATAGGCCGTCATATCCAATTACACGAAGTGCGCCTCAAGGGCCCGGAACCTTCAGACGCCAGTTATTTCGAACAGATTCTGGGCTGCGACATCTACTACGAGCAGCTGGAAAATGCCTTTGTGCTCCCGGAGCACTATCTGGACTGCCCACTGGTCCATACGGAAGATTCCCTGCGCGAATTCTTACGCGATGCGCCCTACTACCTGATGGTGTCGACCGATGATGAAGACACGTCGCTAATCGCTCAGATGAAACGCATCGTCGGCAACGATCTCAGCCGTGATTTCCCCAGCGTGGTCGCCATGGCCGAACAGCTCAATATGTCTGTGCGCACGCTGCGCCGTCGACTCAAGGAATACGACACAACCTACCAGGAGTTCAAAGACAACCTGCGTAAGGAACATGCCATCCGCTGGCTGAACCAGCCCGAGCTTAAAATAAATGCCGTCTCGGCCTTACTCGGATTTGACGAGCCCAGCGCCTTTCACCGCTCGTTCAAGAAGTGGACCGGCATGACACCCGGCGAGTACCGCGCGAGCCGTAAAAAACAGATGTCGCGAAAAGAAACAGAATAAACGCCAACCTCACTTAACGCCGGAATTCCATGTACCCGCTAAACCGAGCCGAGCACGTTAAACTCCACCACGCATTGCGCTACGCCGGCCTGCTATTGCTGGCCATTATGCTCAGCGCCTGCAGCAAAAATACACCTTTGGCAGAGCGGCCACTGCCCGCTCAAAACCCGCCACAAGAGCGCAGATTGCCTTTCGATGGCGCGCATAACTTCCGGGACCTCGGCGGCTACCAATCCGCCGACGGCAAAACAGTACGATGGGGACTGATCTACCGTTCAGACAAACTGTCAGATATTAGCAGTGCTGATGAAGCCTATCTCGAAGCGCTGGAAATTCGACGTATTGTAGATTTTCGGTCTGAATCAGAGCGTCTTGATGCACCTAACCGAGTCGCACCTGATTCGTCTATACGCATTGTAAATAAGCCCATCGCCATTCGGGCCGCCGCTGTGGATCAAATGATTGAAACCATCACGTCCAGCACAACCACAGCGGCTGATATGCAACAGTTCCTCGTCAATGCCAACCGTGAGATGGTTGAAAAATATACGCCTGTCTATCGAGAATACCTGCAGGAACTTCTCGTTGAATCCAGCTATCCCACCGTATTTCATTGCACTGCAGGGAAAGATCGTACCGGCTTCGCTGCCGCCCTGGTACTCAGTGCGCTGGGGGTGCCGCGCGAAACCATCGTACAAGACTATCTCGCCAGCAACGACTATAACCGCGAATACATCGACAAGATGGTACTTTACATTAAGCTTGGCAGCCTGTTTCGCGCCAATGACGAAGCGGTGCGCGCCCTGTTTGGTGTGCAAGAGCGCTATCTCAACGAAGCCTTTGCTGCGATCGACGAACACTACGGCAGCATGGACAATTACCTGCAGCAGGGTCTGGGCATAGGCCCCGTCGAGCGACAGCAACTGCGCGACATCCTGCTTTACTGATTACCCATTCGGTCCGCCACCAACCCCTCCGTTCGGGTGATGCGCCAACATGCGCTGCACCCTACCCTTTCCTTCGATTCAGGGAGTACCCATGTCCATTGGTGTTTTATTCGTTTGCCTAGGAAATATCTGTCGTTCACCGGCAGCACAAGGCATTCTCGAAAAAAAGATAGAAGAAGCCGGTCTCAGCGAGCATATTCGCGTGGACTCCTGCGGAACTGCGGCGTTCAATGTCGGCAAAGCACCGGATACGCGCTCACAGGAAGCTTCTTTGCGAGCAGGCTACGACATCAGTCAACAGATCGCCCGGCAGATTTGCGATGACGACTACCAGCATTTTGACTACATCATTGCGATGGACCGCATCAATCTCACCAACGTTGAAGCCTGGGCACCTAAAGACTTTAGCGGCGACATTGAACTCTTTATGAATTATTGCAAACACGGCGGCAATGCCCAGATTCCAGATCCTTACTACAAAGAGGCCGAGGCATTTGATGCGGTAATTTCCACACTGGAAAAGGCCGCGCAGGGATTGCTAACCCACATAAGAGAAAAACACGGACTCTGACACTCCCATGAAATTTGTACTTTCCACGTCTTTCAGCACTGTTGCCCACCTTACCCAGCTCGCGCCTGTCGCCGACGAGTGCGGCTGGGAAGCCATGTCCTTTTCAGATCACGTGGTGCACCCGGAGGCCATAGATACTCCCTACCCCTATACCAAAGACGGCTCTCGTCGCTGGGAGGCGTTTACCGACTGGCCCGACCCCTTCGTCATGGCCGGAGCCTTAGCCACTATCACCAAGCGTCTCAAATTCACCAACAATATTTTTGTGCTGCCAATGCGCAATCCGTTTCTGGTGGCCAAAGCAATCAGTACCGCAGCCATTGTTTCCAACAATCGGATTATCCCGGCAATCGGCGTGGGCTGGTCAAAAGACGAGTTTCAACTGATGCAGCAGGATTTCCATACCCGTGGGAAACGGGCTGACGAAATGGTGGAAGTCATGCGTCTGCTTTGGTCTGGTGAGATGGTGGAATACGAAGGCAAACACTACCAGTTCAATAAACTCGAAATGAACCCCGCTCCCACGGCCCACATTCCAATCTGGGTAGGAGGCATCAGTGACGCCGCTATGAAGCGAGCTGCACGCCTCGGTGATGGCTGGGTAACTGACCTGCAAACCTCGGATGAAATCATTGAGTGCATCAACAAAGTGAACGGTTACCGTAAAGAATACGGTCGCGATCACCTGCCCTTCAGTGTCATGGCAACACCATCAGATGCCTTTACGGTCGATGGTTACAAAAAACTCGAAGACAATGGCGTCACTCACATTCTGACGATGCCGTGGCCCTTTTATCACGGTGAAACTGACGACATCGACAAGAAAATAGATGGCGTGAAACGCTATGCAGAAGACATTATCGAGAAAATGTCATAGCAGACTGCACGCTGATGGACGGGCGTCTGCCGGAGTAACTAATCCGGGCAGGCGCGCACTCCACGGGAAAAGTTCGAGTACCCGAACTATTGCGAGAAGTTAATTATCTGGTCAACGCCCGCCGGCAAAGCCAGAGTCACACGACCTTCACTTACAACCTCCCTAATCGAGCTACTGCTCACTAGAGTGCCATTCGAAAGCGCCGTTAATGTGAGCATTACCGGGCTGTCGCTAGTCACCACAACCTGTTTATCCGCTCTATCGGCAACGCCAGCATCTGCCAGATTCAACGACAACGCGGCGACATTTTTCAGATCAACACTAACCCTACCGTTAAGTGGCAACGGATCATTGAGCTGCCAGGCTTGGCTGTCACGGAGCGCAGGGCTTAATGTTTTCTGGTTAGGCGGAAGGAATTCAGGCGAGCCCGGCACCGCAACAATGTCAGCCTCGCCAATGGCACCACTGTTTACGCTAACCTGCGCGAAATCGACATTGTCGATCGCTTTGATTTCGCTCAACCACCACGCCCCCTGTGGCCCGACCCCGAGCCGTTCATCAATCGCTGACGGTTCCCAGCGATACACGAAATTGCCAGGACGTTGCTTGCGGGTATCTACGTCATTCAGCCATGAAACCATCCACTTAGCAGCTTCTTCATACGCTGGATAAGCAATATCTTTGAGGGTCCAGATAACATGATCTTCAGCGACATAATGATCGAACACATAGCGGTAGCCATAGTCTTTTATCGCATCAACGGTGGCACGGGCATCCGCAAATGGAACCAACTGATCAAAGCTGCCATGCGCGTGATAATAGCCGTTCCACTTTAGATTCTGCAGCAACTCGGGCCCTTTGGGTTCTGCGCAGCCCGAAGATCCCGGTGAACAAGGCAACAGCGGACTATCGGCGTGAGAACCGGCCAGCACAACCCCACCTGCGAACACCTCGGGGTATTTAATCATCAGGTTGATGGTGCCGATGGCGCCCATGGAGTAACCACTGCTGATTGTGCGCTCCGAATCTATGGTGAAGTGCTGCGCGATATCGCGCCACACCTCCCAGAAATCGACTTCAGCTGCACCATTGTAACCGCCCGCCGGACCGCGCCCCAATGTGGTCGCGCATATGGATTGGCGCAAACGTTCGCAGGCGCCATCAAGGAAATTGGGCACAGTCGCGCTGTATTGATTGTGATTCTGGGTGAGGCTGTGCAGCAACCAGGTAAAAACTGTCGGATTTGCGGGGTCCTCCCGATAACTTTCCGGCAGATAAAAACCATAGGGCTGCACCTGATCATAATATTGTGGCTGGTTAACCGGGTTTTCTGCTCTATCAATTCCGGCTGCCTGACCACCGTCCTTCAGCGCCTCACCAGATAGGGACGAAACATACCAGCGATTGCTGTAACCCTTCACGAGCGGCTCAGGCTCGGTTTCGCCTAGCCTCGTCCAATCCAACTCGATGGAAAACTCACTAATATCGCGCTGATTTAACGCTGTGGCTTGCTGTTGGTCGAACCAGAAATTATTCAACGGCGCCTCGTCTTCATAGTCGCGAAACGCAGCATTAAAAACCGGTGGCTGCGTTGGTAACTTTCGGAACGCGGCGTTGTCGTCCAAAAATCCGCCATTGCCGTCGTGTATGCCGCTCACCAGATAAATGGTCCACGGTTGCGTATCGATCGGAAACAGGGATTTTGGCAGAATGGCAACAAAGGAGCGCGACGCTAGATCCGATTTGAACTCACCAATGGCGACCGGCCCATTGCCATCTTTGAAATCAACGGTTACCCCGGCCGACGACAGCAGCACCACGGCGTCGATACCCGGTGCCGTCACTCCCGCACCAGGAATCTCGTCATCACCGCCACTGTGATAATCCAGCGCAAAAGCCGCAATCGGCACTTCCGTGGCGAGCATTGTCTGCCAGTCCACTCGCCAATAGCTGTTCTGGGAATCAGCGCCAATGCCCACTCGAAATATGTCAGCGCCGTTACCCGCCTGATCCGGTTCGGGGTAATGATAGCTGCCGCCGCTGGGGGTGCCCACTCGATAAATCGGCGGATTAGGCCCAAGCGCGCCATGAGCATCGTAGACAAAGTCTGTCCAGTAGAAAGCGCCATTGGCGTACCGTCCTGTACCCGAGGTTCGTGGTGCGCCCTCTTTGAAAGGCCAGCTCGGGTTAGTGCGAAGAACAGGCTCTTGTCCAAAGGCAGCCGGCGGCGCGCCACTGGGAACTGCGGAGCGCGATATAACATCCGGCGCCGGTGACTCCGGTGCCGCCGATGCGGGCGCATTGCCGGAACGGGAGGAACTGGAGCTGCTGTTGCAGGCGGCAAGAAAAATCACCGTTAGTAGAAATACAAACCGCATCGCGCACTACCTTGATTATTATTTAAGCACATAGTAGCGACACCCGCGCCCTGTAGCTACAACCATCCGGGTGATATCAGCGCGTTAGCAATACCAACGATTCCATATGACTGGTTTGCGGAAACATATCGGCCCACCTCGCCGCCGATATGCCAAAGCCCCCGGCGATCAGAATAGCCAGATCGCGCTCCAGCGTCGCCGGATCACAACTCACATATACTACCCGCGTAACAGCCGAGGCGGCTAACGCTTCACACAACTCTCTGGCTCCAGCCCGTGGTGGATCTAGTAGAGCCTTATTCACGTTAATTCCAGCCAAGGCGTTAGCTTGAAATAGATCTCGAGAAAGATAAGTCAGGTTATCAAGGCCGTGCTCAGCGGCTTGCATCCGCGCCCTTCCCACCATGGCATCGTCCACTTCCAGCCCTACCACCTGTACGCCAGCTCGGGCGATGGGCAACGAAAAATTACCGAGGCCAGCAAAGGCATCCACGACTTGATCACCCGATTCCAAGTGTAACCAGTCGACGACTTGCGTCACCAGCTGCCGGTTTATGGCCGGGTTTACCTGCGTAAAGTCACCGGGTTCAAAACTAAGTTCGCCATCCGGGTAAATCAGCTGCACAGGTGATTCGAACAATACGTTACCTTCGCCAATCACTTGTGCCAGCGTTATCGGAAACGATCCGCGGAGATTATCCAGAGCCGCCTGAGTTGGTTTTTTTCGTAACATTAAAACAGCAGCCACGCGGTCGCCGGCGCCTTCGACCAGGTGCAACTCACCGGCGTGTGCATATTGCAACCAATCAGAGTGTGCATACACCTTTTTCAGCGCCGCACTGAGTCCCGTCCGGGCAATCAGGCAGTTCGGCACAGCAACAATGCTATGACTGCCGTGCGCGCGCAGGCCAAGCTTTCCGCGATCGAAAAACAGCCGCAACCGATGCCGGTAGTGCAAACTGTCAGCAGTGAACGGTGTCATCGGCTGCGGCCCATCGAGACGCGATAACATGGCCCCAAACCGTTCATTTTTCCAACGTATTTGCGCCCGATCCGACAGGTGCTGCAGCTGGCAGCCACCGCAAACCTGATAGTACGTGCAGGGAGGATCGGCGCGATCGCTTGAGGTGACTTCACGTCCGACACTGCGAGCCTCATCAAAGCGCTTTCCGGCAGTTCGCATTTCCGCAATGACGGTTTCGCCCGGCAATGCATCGTCAATGAACACCACCTTCCCATGGCGCCTTGCTATACCTCGACCGTCATCGGCGAGTGACTCTATGGTCAGTGTATCGCGCCACTTCTTAACCGGCTTGACCTTAGCGGGTTTAAAAACTCGTAACCGACTCATGGCTGAAATGACCGTGGCGCAAAAGCGCGATAGCGTTCCACGCAATCGCGCTTGCGGGCGTCCAGATAAGCGATTTCCTGCGGCGTTTTGGCATCGGCGCTACCCAGCTCCCGACAGGAGATCGCCTGGTAGTAATCAGTGCCGCGGTCGTCGGAACGAGTGACCGGGCTGAGTTTGGTCACGGGAAGTTCAGCTTCACGGCCTTGCACCCGCTCACCGGCAGTCGCCAGCGAGGCAAAAAGCAGACCTACCAGGCCCGAAACGGTGCACATTCGCCCTATTGTCATATCCTATCCAGCTGTTTTTACGTTAGAATGCCCAGCTTTGCTATCAATCCACCCGGCGGGACGCGGGAATATTAAATGAATACTGAAGTACTTGAAAATCTAAACGTTGCTGCGCAGGAAGTTCTGATTACCCCGGCGTTGCTCAAGAGCGAGCTGCCACTGTCAGAGAAAGCCGCATCCACCGTCAGTAAATCGCGCAAAACCATTCGCGATATCCTCGATCGCAAGGATCACCGTCTGTTTCTGGTGGTCGGCCCCTGCTCCATTCACGATACCAAGGCTGCGATGGATTATGCCAATCGCCTCAAGGCGTTGGCTGAAAAGGTTGAGGACACCATACACCTGGTGATGCGGGTCTATTTCGAAAAACCGCGTACCACCGTGGGCTGGAAAGGGCTGATCAACGACCCCTACCTGAATGACACGTTCAAGATTCAGGAAGGCCTGCACATCGGCCGCGAGCTGCTTATCAATATTTCAGAGCTGGGATTGCCCACTTCCACCGAGGCACTAGACCCCATTTCGCCTCAATACATGCAGGATTGTATTGCTTGGTCCGCTATCGGTGCCCGCACCACTGAATCGCAAACCCACCGGGAAATGGCCAGCGGCCTGTCTTCGGCGGTCGGCTTTAAAAATGGCACTGACGGATCGCTGGAAGTCGCAATCAACGCAATGCAATCGGCATCCAAACCCCACCGCTTCCTGGGAATCAACAACGAAGGCCAGGTGGCTGTAATCCACACCCGTGGCAACCCCTATGCACACGTGGTATTGCGTGGCGGTAGCGGCGGCCCCAATTACGACTCGGTGCATATCAAATTGGCTGAAGCGGAGCTTGCCAAGCACAACCTGCCTGCCAACATCATGGTCGATTGCAGCCACGCCAACTCCAATAAGCAGCCCGAGCTGCAGCCACTGGTAATGGAGAATGTGACTAACCAGATTCTGGAAGGCAACAAATCTATTGTCGGACTGATGGTTGAAAGCCACATCCACGCCGGCAATCAGAAAATCCCCGCCAACCTGGAAGACCTGAAGTATGGCGTTTCTGTAACTGACGGCTGTGTAGGCTGGGAAGAAACAGAAGCCGCCATTCTGGATATGCACGCCAAACTCAAAGACGTGCTGCCTGCGCGCTGATGAGCAGCGATTTCCCCACAGCTATTCGCTGGGAAAAGGGCGAGCTCTGGTTATTGGATCAGACTCGCCTACCCCACAGTGTCAATTACGAAAAGCAGGAAAGCGCTCAGCAACTGTTTGACAGCATCCACGCGCTGAAGGTACGCGGTGCACCGGCTATCGGCATTGCTGCAGCCTACGGACTGTGTGTCGTCATGGCGCAGCACCGGCACCTTGCCTTTGCAGAATTCCAACGTGAATTGATCACTCAGGCAGATTTTATCAATAGCTCACGACCGACCGCTGTCAATCTACAGTGGGCGCTCGAGCGACTGAAAAGCATTGCCGCAACGTTCACCGAGCCCGACACCGCGAAGCTACTGGCACGACTCGTCAGCGAGGCCGAAGCCATACATGACGAAGACAAGGCGCTGTGCAAGGGTATTGGCGAGCAAGCTCTAGCGCTAATTACCGACGACTGCGGGATTATGACGCACTGCAATGCCGGAGCGCTCGCCACGGGTGGCATCGGCACGGCCACAGCGCCAATGTACCTCGCCCACGCAAACGGGCAGAAATTCAGGGTGTTTTCCAATGAGACGCGCCCGTTGCTGCAAGGATCTCGCCTGACCAGCTGGGAGCTCCATTGCGCCGGCATTGATGTAACACTATTGACGGACAATATGGCGGCACAAACGATGGCCTCTGGCGCAATCGACATGGTCATAGTCGGCACCGACAGAGTCGTCGCCAATGGTGATGTGGCCAATAAAATCGGAACGTTGGGCGTAGCAATCTTGGCGCGGCACTACAATATACCGTTTTACGTCGCCTGCCCCTCCTCCACCATCGACCTGCAAACCGCCAATGGCAGCCTGATTCCTATCGAGCAACGCAACGGCGACGAAGTGCGTGGGTTTGGTGGTCAAAAAGCCACCATTGATGAAATCAAGACCATTAACCCTGCATTTGATGTAACGCCAGCAGAGCTGGTCAGCGGGATTATCACAGAGAAGGGAATTGTCAGTGCGCCTTATAACGAAAATTTAAAGGCGCTGTTCGCGCACTAAGCACCGCCGGGCGTTTATCCTATTGCCCTGCGGCGCATCATGCGCAATTGATGACTGCGTTATTTAAAGTACGCGTTTTCAGTATTGGTATGATCGGTCATGTCGCGAACGCCTGCCAATTCAGGCACCTGTTCAACCAGCGACTTCTCGACACCTTCTTTCAGGGTGACGTCAACCATACCGCAACCCTGACAGCCCCCACCAAACTTCAAGATGGCGTACTTGTCCTGGGTGATTTCCACCAGCGACACTTCGCCACCGTGAGCTGCCAAAGACGGATTGACCTCGTTGTAGAGAATATAATTTACGCGATCTTCCAAGGGGCTGTTTTCATTAACCTTGGGCAGGCGTGAGTTTGGCGCCTTGATTGTGAGCTGACCACCCATGCGATCCTTAGCGTAGTCGACCGTCGCATCTTCCAGGAACGGCACGCTGCGACTTTCTACAAAGACATTCAGCACCGGATACTCAATCTGGATATCGTCTTCTTTGGAATCGCCCTCACGGCAATAGGCGATACAGGTTTCCGCCTTTGGCGTACCTGGCTGAGTAATAAACACACGCACACCCAGCACATCGTCGCCCTGCTTGGACAGCAACTCCGCCAGATAATCCTGCGCAGATTCGGTGATGGTCATTTTCACTTCAGTGCCGTCAGTAGCGGCAACCGTTTGACCTTCCGACATAAATACCTCTTAAGTTCTGCCCGCGCCCCAGGCTGAAACCGTGTTTCAGCCGAGTAATCGCGGGCGTAGTCTGATAGAATTCGCCAGTTTAACACGAAGGCCAAATTCGACGTAAGCGCAGAGCCGTTTATGGGGCCTTTTATTTGCGTTTTCAAGCAGTTAATCCCACACAGTTATCAAGGATTTAGCAACACAATGGCCAATCGAGCACAACGCATCCAGGCACTCAAAGACGCCCTCCAGAACCGTATTCTGGTTATAGATGGCGCTATGGGAAGCCTGATCCAGTCTTACAAGCTCGAAGAACCCGATTACCGCGGCGAACGCTTTGCCGACTTCCATATCGATATCAAGGGCAATAACGACCTGCTCTCGATTACCCGCCCCGATGTCATCAAGGAAATCCATCAGGCCTACCTAGATTCGGGCGCAGACATCATTGGGACCAATACCTTCAACTCGACGCAAGTGGCTCAGGGCGACTACGAGATGCAGTTTATCGCGGAGGAGCTGAACCGAGCTGGCGCGAAAGTCGCTCGCGAAGTGGCGGACGCACAGACCGCTGCCACGCCGGATAAGCCTCGCTTTGTCGCAGGCATTCTCGGCCCCACGCCAAAAACGGCATCCATCTCACCTGACGTGAATGATCCCGGTGCGCGCAATATCAGCTTTGACCAGCTGGTTGAAGACTATTACGCAGCCACCAAAGCTTTGGTGGAAAGCGATGTAGATCTGCTGTTGATAGAAACCATTTTCGACAGCCTGAATGCCAAGGCAGCGATCTACGCGATACTGCAATATTTTGAAGACAGCGGTATTGAAGTACCCATTATGGTGTCGGTAACCTTCCCTGATGTCAGCGGCCGCACCCTGTCCGGCCAAACGCCGACGGCATTCTGGAACACCATTGCTCACGCCAAACCACTGATCGTCGGCACCAACTGTGGCCGCCGCATATCTGAAATCCGCCCCTTCTTCGAAGAACTCGCCGATGTGGCCGAGTGCTATGTGAGTGGCCATTTCAATGCTGGTCTGCCCAATGAATTCGGTGAATACGACGAAACCCCAGACGACATGGGGCGCGAACTGCGCGAGCTAGGCGAGCGTGGCTACCTCAACCTGGTCGGTGGCTGCTGCGGCACCACACCTGCCCATATCGAGAAAATCGGCGCTTCGGTCGCAGATGTAAAACCCCGCGAAATCCCGAAGAAAGCCGTCGCTTGCCGACTTAGCGGTCTGGAGCCATTTACCATCACACCCGACTCACTGTTTGTAAACGTGGGCGAGCGCTGCAACGTGACAGGCTCAGCCAAGTTCAAACGACTGATTCTGGAGGGTGATTATGACACCGCACTGGCGATTGCCCGCGAACAGGTGGAAAACGGTGCGCAGATAATCGACGTGAATATGGACGAAGGCATGCTCGACGCAGAAGCGGCCATCGTCAAGTTCCTTAACTTGATCGCCTCCGAGCCTGAAATCTCCAAAGTGCCCATCATGGTCGACTCCTCCAAATGGGATGTGATTGAAGCTGGCCTGAAGTGTATTCAAGGCAAGGCCGTGGTGAATTCGATTTCCATGAAGGAAGGCGAAGCAGAGTTCATTGAAAAAGCTCGCATCTGTCGCCGCTTCGGTGCGGCGGTTGTGGTCATGGCTTTTGACGAAGATGGCCAGGCCGACAACATCGAGCGGCGTAAAGAGATCTGCTCAAAATCCTACGACATTTTGGTCAACAAGGTGGGCTTTCCGCCGCAGGACATCATTTTCGACCCGAATATCTTTGCGGTAGCTACAGGTATTGAAGAGCACAACAACTACGCTGTAGATTTCATCGAATCGGTAAAATACATCAAGAGCGAACTACCCCACGCACTGGTGTCGGGCGGCGTATCGAATGTGTCATTTTCCTTCCGTGGCAACAATCCGGTGCGTGAAGCCATTCACTCGGTCTTCCTCTACCACGCCATCAAGGCCGGCATGGACATGGGAATTGTTAATGCAGGCCAACTGGCTGTTTACGATGATCTACCGGAGGAACTGCGCGAGCGTGTAGAAGACGTCATTCTCAATCGTCGCGATGACGGCACTGAGCGCTTGCTGGATATTGCTGAAAAATACCGAGGCGACGGCAGCACTGCCAGCAAACAGGAAGATTTGAGCTGGCGCGAACTGCCCGTGGCAAAGCGTATCGAACACGCCCTTGTGAAAGGGATTACCACCTATATCGAAGAAGACGCCGAACTCGCACGCCAGGAGGCCAGCAAGCCCATCGACGTGATTGAAGGGCCGCTAATGGACGGTATGAACGTGGTCGGCGACCTGTTTGGCGAGGGCAAGATGTTCTTGCCTCAGGTAGTGAAATCTGCCCGCGTGATGAAACAGGCGGTGGCCTACCTTCAACCCTACATCGAGGCGGAGAAAGAGGAAGGCGCCAAGCCAAACGGCAAGATACTGATGGCCACAGTGAAAGGCGACGTGCACGATATCGGCAAAAATATTGTGGGCGTGGTGTTGCAGTGCAACAACTTCGAGGTTATCGATCTCGGCGTTATGGTCCCCTGCGACAAAATACTCGACACTGCCAAAAAAGAAAACGTGGACATTATTGGCCTGAGCGGTCTGATTACTCCATCGCTCGATGAGATGGTTCACGTCGCGGCAGAAATGCAGCGGCTCGACTTCAACGTCCCGTTAATGATTGGTGGTGCCACTACCTCCAAGGCACATACTGCGGTCAAAATCGAACCTAAATACAAAAACGATGCTGTGATTTACGTAGCTGACGCTTCACGCAGTGTTGGCGTAGCCACACAGCTAATCAGCGACACCCAGAAAACCGCCTTTGTTGAGGCGCGAAAAGACGAATACGCACGCATCCGCGAACGGCGCGCCGGCAGCGAGAGTCGCGGCCGCCGACTGCCCTATACCGACGTTCTGGGGCGCGGTTTTCAGACTGATTGGGCAAGCTACACGCCGCCAACACCCAAGTTCACAGGAACGCGCACCTTTAACGATTACCCCTTGGAAAAACTGCGTGAAACCATCGACTGGACGCCCTTCTTCATTACTTGGGGACTAGCCGGCAAATACCCGAAAATCCTCGACGATGAGAAAGTCGGTGAAGCCGCAAGAAACCTCTTCAATGATGCCCAGGCCATGCTTGATCGCATCATTGAAGAAAAGCTGCTGAAAGCCTCAGGCATTATTGGCTTCTGGCCTGCCAGCAGCGAAGGCGACGATGTCGCCCTGTACAATGACGACGGCAGCGAGCTGGCGACCCTGCACCACTTGCGTCAGCAAACCGAAAAGCCGGACGACAAGCCCTATATGAGCCTGGCGGACTATGTTGCACCCAAAAGCAGCGGCGTGAACGATTACGTCGGCGGTTTTGTGGTCACCGCCGGTATTGGGGCTGAGGCGCTATGCGCGGAATACGAAGCCAAGAATGATGACTACAGCGCCATCATGGTCAAGGCACTGGCGGATAGGCTGGCCGAGTCCTTCGCTGAACATATGCATCAGCGCGTACGCACGGAGTTCTGGGGTTACGTAAACAGCGAGAACTTCAGCAACGAAGAGTTAATCAAGGAGAAGTATCAGGGTATCCGCCCTGCTCCCGGCTACCCGGCCTGCCCCGATCACACCGAAAAGCCCACGCTGTTCAGAATTCTGAACGCCGAAGCTGAAACGGGTGTCGAGCTGACCGAGCATTTCGCCATGACACCGGCGGCTTCAGTGAGCGGCTTTTACTACTCGCACCCTGAATCTCGCTACTTTGCAGTTGGCAAAATAGCCAAAGACCAAGTAGCGAGCATCGCCGAGCGCAAGGGTAAAACGCTGCAGGAAATGGAGCGCTGGCTGTCACCGGTGCTGGACTACGATCCCTGATAGCGCCGCAGGTTGCTAACCGACTAACCCCATCAGGGAGCAACGGGTTTTCCTGCTGAAACAGGCGTAACAGTTCACAGGAAAGCCCAGCAGCACCTTACTTTCTAACAGGCACAAAAAAAGCCTCACTAGGAGGCTTTTCACGTATGGGCTAACTGCCGCTGACAATATCTCAGTGAGGCATACCCGCCAGCCAATAGGTCACTGTACCAACAACCAGCGCAATCACGGCTACTGTTGCGAACGCGTCAGCTACCGCATCTTCACGAGCTTCTTCAGACATCAAACATTCCTCTTGATAAAACTGACCGAAATTTTAAAGCCCGCATTGTACCGGATTCGCCCCAACGTACAAGTTCGAAAGGAGCCATAACAGCCAGGATTACTTCGCCAGGTAGGCCATAGCCTCTTCCAAGCCCTTCAGAGTTAGTGGGTACATGTGCCCTTCCATCTGACGGTGGGCCAGCTCAATGGACTGTGTCCACCCCCATTCATCCTGGGGCACTGGATTAAGCCAGGCAACCTTGTCGTAGGTGTCGGTTATTCGCTTAACCCAAACCTCACCGGCCTCGTCATTCCAGTGCTCAACACTGCCTCCCGGCTGCAGAATTTCGTAGGGAGACATCGACGCATCACCAACAAAAATCACCTTATAGTCGGAGCTGTATTTGTGCATGATATCCAGTGTGGAGATGCGCTCGGCATGCCGACGGACGTTGTTTTTCCAGACAGACTCATACAGATAGTTGTGGAAGTAATAGTATTCCAGGTGTTTAAACTCGGTGCGCGCAGCGGAGAATAACTCCTCACAGGTGCGCACATAAGGATCCATAGAGCCGCCCACATCGAAGAACAGCAATACTTTCACGGCATTATGGCGTTCCGGCACCATCTTGATATCGAGCATGCCAGCATTGCGCGCTGTCGACTTGATGGTGTCATCCATGTCCAACTCATCGGCCGCACCGGTGCGCGCAAACTTGCGCAGACGCCGCAGCGCTACTTTGATATTGCGGGTACCGAGCTCGACACTGTCATCCAGATTTTTAAAATCACGCTTTTCCCAAACTTTTACGGCCTTCTTGTTTTTGCTCTCGCCGCCAACCCGCACACCTTCCGGATGGTAACCACTGTGCCCGAAAGGCGAGGTGCCGCCTGTGCCGATCCACTTGTTACCGCCCTCGTGACGTTCTTTTTGCTCTTCCAAGCGCTTTTTGAATTCTTCAATTAGCTTGTCGAGCCCACCCAGCGATTCAATTTTCGCTTTCTCTTCATCACTTAACTGCTTGAGAAACTCTGTGCGCAACCAGTCGTCGGGAATCATTGCCTCGATAACATCATCAAGGGTTTCAAGATCCCGAAAATAACGCCCGAAGGCTAGGTCAAATCGATCGTAGTACTTTTCGTCCTTGACCATGCATATACGGGCGAGGTGATAAAACTCCTCGACGTCAGCGAAGACGAGCCGCGCTTTAAGCGCGGATATCAGGTCCAGCAGTTCGCGGATGGAGACCGGAACCCCGGTTTCTTTGAGGGTGAAGAAAAAACTGACAAGCATGGGATATTAGCCGCGGCTCTCTCTGCGATGCATAAAGGCCAAGCGCTCCAACAGGTGAACATCCTGCTCATTTTTGAGCAAGGCGCCGTAGAGCGGTGGAATCGCTTTGCTGCTGTCGCGGTTTTTCAGGATTTCGTCCGGCACATCGTCTGCCATCAACAGTTTCAGCCAGTCGATCAGCTCAGAGGTTGAGGGCTTTTTCTTTAGACCTGGAATGCTGCGTACGTCGAAAAACACTTCCAACGCCTCATTGACCAGATCTTTTTTAGCGTCCGGATGATGAACCGCAACAATTTTTTGCATGGTTTCCCGATCCGGGAAATTGATGAAGTGGAAAAAGCAGCGACGCAGAAAAGCGTCTGGCAGTTCTTTCTCGTTATTACTGGTGATGATGATAATCGGACGTTGCTTGGCCTTGATAGTCTCACCTGTCTCGTAAACGTGAAACTCCATCTTGTCCAACTCAACCAACAAATCGTTGGGGAATTCGATGTCTGCCTTGTCGATCTCATCGATCAACAGCACAACCTGCTCTTCTGCTGCAAACGCCTCCCACAACTTTCCGCGTTTGATGTAATTCGAGATATCATGAACTTTGTCGTCACCAAGCTGGGAATCTCGCAGTCGCGATACCGCATCGTACTCATACAGGCCCTGTTGGGCTTTAGTAGTAGATTTGATATGCCATTGCAGCAGGGGCTTTCCCAAACCTTTGGCGACTTCCTCGGCCAGCATGGTTTTACCGGTGCCGGGCTCGCCCTTGATTAACAGGGGGCGTTGCAGTGCAACCGCAGAATCAACCGCCAGACGCAGATCGTCCGTTGCGACGTAATTTTCGGTACCTTCAAACTTCATGTGCTCTACCTTTTTTCATGCAATTCTTTGGCTGGCGCTGAGAGTAGCGTCAGCGCTCACCTTTAACAATTTCGCTTTCGGCCACGTCACTGATCTCAGAGGACATATTTGCCTCCATTCTGGCTTTCCGCTTGGCGCGAAATCCGTTGATCAGGCGGGCTAGGATAGCCGACAGAATCCCGGCACCTATACAGGCAAGCACCAGCAGGTTCATGGCTTTTACTGCTGCAATCGTGTTGCCGATAAACGCACCCAGTACGACTACAACCAACGCAGGCACAAGAACTTGATTGGCGTCTTCGTGGATAATCGGCAATAACAGCACCGTGCTTGCCACCAAGCGAATAAAACTGCGTATATACGTATTGCGTATACCTGACGTCCAGAGGCAACCGATAATAATCAGAACCGTACAGGCACCGAGATAGGCAGCCCAGGCCGTCACATATTCTCTATATTCAATAACGGATTCCATACCCTGCTACAACAACCTCAATTCTGCTCTACCCAGTGCACGATATGTTCTTCCAGGCCATCCGGATGCACATCGCGCTCGCTTAAACAGCGCCCCAAGATGGAATGCCCCTCGCTGTGCACACGCTCCCGATCGCCACACACCAGATGATGCCAATCTGCCAACCCGCGTCCATCATGCATACGCCGGTAACTGCAACTCGGCGGCAACCACTGCAGATCGTCAACATCGGCGGGAGTCAGTTTTACGCACGTTGGCTCTTTTTCGAGGCGGTCAGCGTAATGGCTACACCGACAAGATTCAATGTCCAGCCACTGACAGGCCACTCTGGTATAGTAAATATCGCCGGTATCAATATCTTCTAGTTTATGCAGACAGCATTTGCCGCAGCCGTCGCAAATCGATTCCCACTCCTCCGGGGTCATCTCAGTCAGGCTTTTGATTTCCCAAAATTTTTTCACGATTTTCTCGGATCAAGAGCAGCTTCTGGTAGCGGCGGCATCTGCAAGTAGAACCCCTGTTCAGCGAGAGCCTTGAGGACTTTTGCGGTATCGGCACGGGCCAGTTTTTGTTCGGGGGTGAGCAGCATTGTCATTGCCAGCTCGGCACTACCAAACTGCTTCTGCAAGGCCTCCGGCACGCGCGACATGCCCTCGCGTTTCTCAACATACAGGTACATACCTTCCTTTTGCGAGCTTCGGTATATACTTACAATTACTTTGGAATCAGTCATTTACGCTCAATACTTCATTTAAAATTGGCTTTAGTATAGGGCTGCGCCAGCCATCGAGACCGGGAGCAAGCCTCTCTAGCCGAATACTGTCCTCAATATCGCGCTTACTCATCAGCAACTCGCGTGGCACTGCCAACTCATCACCGAGACCATCCACCGCATCGCGCAATGCTTTCGCTTTTGCTTTCTGGGCGCTGTTCAGTGGAAACTCCAAAGGGATTTGCCCGTCATCTCGGTAGTCGACAGCCAGGATGTCACACAGAGTTTCACCGTGACGCCTTATGACGGATGGTGTCAGGCCCTTTATTTTCGACAACGCACCAGGATGGCTCGGACGACGTTTAGCCAGCTCGATACAGATTGCATCTTTTACGATACGCCCACGGGGCACATCCTGCTCGCGCGCCACCGTCTCACGCCAGATACACAGAGCTCTCAGGCAGAGCTGATCCGTCGGCGACAGTCGCCAGGCGCTCTTAATCTTACGAAAATAATCCTCAAGCGGCGCCTGCTGCTCGGCGCGGTCGATGCAACGATCACCCTCTTCCAGCCACCAACTCATTCGCCCCTGCTCTTCCAAGGCATCCCGGATTACCTCGAAGGCCGGCATCAAGTGCAGCACATCCAGCACCGCATACTGACACTGGGCATCGCTGAGCGGGCGCTGCAGCCAATTTGAGCGGGTTTCATCCTTGTCGATGGCAATACCAAGCAAGGTATCAAGCAGGCGCTGGTAACCCAGCCCGACCCCGAAACCGGCCAGTGCCGCCCCCACCTGAGTATCCAAAAGGGGGCGTGGCAATGCGCCGAGAAGGCGCTGAAAAACTTCCAGATCCTCACTAACTGAATGCAAGACCTTGATTACATTCGGGTTGCGAAACAGCGCAACCAGTGGCGCCCAGTCCGTAATGGCGAGCGGGTCTATCAGGTAATGCGACGTGCCATCTGACAACTGCAACAACGCAGGTATCGGGTAGAAGGTGTCCGTTCGCATAAATTCGGTGTCGAGCATAACCACAGGGCACTGCGCTACACTGGCGATGCTATCGGCCAAGCCTGCATTATCGGCTACAAAGCTAAAATCACTCACTCGACAATCCGCCGGCCGCTCAGGGCATGAGCCAAGGTACCACTGTCGACGTACTCCAGCTCGCCGCCCAAGGGCACGCCGTGGGCAATGCGGGATACTTTGACGCCTTGCTCTCGCAATTGCTCTGTAATGTAGAAAGCCGTCGCCTCCCCTTCAATGGTTGGATTGGTCGCCAATATCAATTCTTGGATATCCAATTCGCGGGCGCGATCGACCAGCCGGTCAATGCCAATATCTTCAGGACCTATGCCGTCAATTGGCGACAGGTGCCCCATCAACACGAAATACTGACCGTTGTACCCACCAGCCTGCTCAAAAGCGATGACATCCGCCGGTGATTCGACTACGCAGATCACTGTCTTGTCTCGTTTCTCACTGCGACAGATCGAGCACAACTCATGCTCCGACAGGCTGCGACAGCCGCGACAATGGCCAATCTTGCTCACAGCCTTGTTGAGCACCTCCGCCAAATGCACAGCGCCTTCGCGCTTGTGTTGCAGCAGATTAAACGCCATGCGTTGCGCCGATTTCCGGCCAACGCCCTGCAAGATGCGGAGCGCTTCTATCAGCTCTTCAATGATGGGGCTGAAATGACTCATTTAAAGGGAAACCCGCCCCCTAGACCGCCAAACATATTACCAAGCGCACTTTTGTTACTTTCCTCTACGCGACGCACCGCATCGTTAATTGCCGCTGCCAACAAGTCTTCGAGCATGGACTTGTCTTCGCGCATCAGCCCGTCATCAATTGTTACCGCTTTAACATCATGGCGACCATTCATCGTCACTTTAACCATGCCAGCTCCGGCTTCTCCGGTAACTTCTTGCCTGGCTAGCTCTTCCTGTGCCTTTTGCATCTGCTCCTGCATCTGGCCAGCCTGTTTCATCAAATCTTTTAGGTTCTGCATAGCGATTTCCTGACGCGCCTGCTAGGCGCATTTACCTTTGTGTTACTGCCCCGAGCCGGGACGAATACTGTTGTCATCTACTACGGCCTGAAACTCTTGTACCAGCAATTGAACATTGGGATCTGCATGAATCAGATTCTTCAAATACTCTTGGTGCTCCGCCTCTTTGCGTTGCTGGTATTCTGCAGGAGTTTCCTGCGTTATCGCGATTTGCTCAATTTCAATACGCAGTGGTCTTTCGAAGTAAGACGACAAGGCCTTTTCGAAGCGCTCATGGTGGGCATCGTTAAGCAGATGCGCGTTTTCTGGCGCAATCTGAAAACAGAGCCTGTCACCTCCCACCTGCTGCAAAATACAGTGGCTACAGATAGAGCGCAGCAAGCCCGCCAGGCCAAATGCATCAAACTGTTCGCGCCATACGGTAGGTGTCAGATCATCGAACAATATAGTCGTGCCTGTCGCAACAGGTGCTTCCGGCATTGTAACTTCTGCATCTACGGCCTGCGCCACAACCACCGGTGGCGCTGACGATTGCACTGGCGCAGAAGCGGGTGCCGTATCAGTACGGCGTGGCGCTTCGCTGTGCGCGGATGGCGGCACCGGTGCTTTTGAAACGTGCGACCCGGTGCGCTGGCTGTTCTCGACGGTCTTAGCGCCCGTCGGCGCTGACGGCTTTTTTACCGGGGGGGCGCTCCCCGCCGACGCTTGCGGCAGCTGGTGTACACCGGCGGGGCGAAACGCGATCATGCGCAGCAACACCATTTCAAGACCGCTGCGGGCATCAGGCGCGAGCGGAAGATCACGACGACCGGCCAGACCAACCTGATAAAAATACTGGACGTCTTCCGCCGGCAATTCCGCCGCCAGCGTTTTTACTGCGTCACTATCAGGCAGAGTGCCATCAACCGCCTCCGGCACTGCCTGTGCAATGGCGACTCGGTGCAGAAAAGACAACAGATCCGCCAGTACGCCGGCAAAATCCACCCCCTGATCAGCCAGGCGAGACACGGTCTGCAGTAATCCCTGCGCATCCCCGGCATTCAGAGCACTTGCAATATCCTTGATTGCAGAGTGATCTATGGTCCCCAGCATCGCCTCTACATCAGCACTGCCGAGTTTGCCTCCGCCAAAGGCGATCGCCTGATCTGTCAGGCTCAACGCATCGCGCATACTGCCTTCTGCAGCCCGTGCTAGCTGCCACAACGCAGGCTCCTCAAAGCCGATCATTTCCTGACCGAGAATATGCGTCAGGTGTTCAACGATCTTCTCCGGTGACATGTTTTTGAGGCTAAACTGCAAACAGCGCGACAGTATGGTGGCGGGTATTTTTTGCGGGTCTGTTGTGGCCAGCAGGAATTTCACATGCGGTGGTGGCTCTTCCAGGGTCTTGAGCAGGGCATTAAAGCTGTGCCCTGAAAGCATGTGCACTTCGTCTATCAAATAAACCTTATAACGACCCCGGGTAGGCGTGTACTGCACATTGTCGAGTAATTCCCGGGTGTCATCTACTTTGGTTTTCGATGCCGCATCCACTTCGATAAGATCAACAAAGCGCCCTTCATTGATGGATACGCAAGCATCGCAGGTGCCGCAAGGCTCTGAACTGACTCCGCTCTCACAATTAAGACACTTAGCGAGAATCCGAGCGATGGTGGTTTTCCCTACACCACGAGTACCAGTAAACAGATAAGCGTGATGCAGGCGGTCATGATCGAGCGCGTTCACCAAGGCTTTCAGCACATGTGCCTGCCCGGCCATTTCCCGGAATGACCGCGGCCGCCACTTTCGCGCAAGAACCTGATAACTCATGACTTTCCTGTAGACACTAAAACAAGCGCTCTAGGATACACCAGCACGGCGTCGACTTGAACTTGCATAGGCATGGGGGGAGACAATTGAGGGTGGCGGCCCAACCAGCCACACCCCGGCACACGAGTTGACAGCTACCGTTGCTCCCTTCCGGGCCTGGCGGGGTTTGCTATCTATCGTTGCGAGGGGACCGGAAGGACCACCATAAAGCTCGACATCACGAAGATCAAAATCCCCCTGTGCCGCGGCGCGACATTGTCTGTTATCTCTAAGCGAGTTTCAACCGTTAATGCGACTTATGACCCGGCGGGTAGTGCTGTAACACCGAACCGACAACGTCGACAATAAAAAGTCGGCGCTCTTCCGGGGTTTCAAGCCAGGGAATTCGACGTTCAGACACCCCTCGCCACACCAGCTTCTTCGAATTTGGGGTGACCATGTCAATGACTAGGCGCCCTTCCTGATATTCAGTTTCCCAGCGATCATGGTGAACACCGTGCGGATAGTAGGCATATCCGGAACAACGCTTCTGAAAACAGGGGTAGTAGCCAAAATGATCGTGGAAATCGTATACCTCGACCTTCTTCTCTATACCCATATGAAACGTGAGCAGGATATCCGCCTGCGCTGCAGTTTCTACTTTGCGCAGGCCGCGAGCACGCATTTGGTCTTCAATAGCATTGTGCAATCGGTCACGCATTAGATCATTGCGCCCTTGCCCACGGGGTTCTTCTGCAACCCCGCTCTCCAACCAGGCGTAGGTTTTGACCCGCTCAAAGGCATAGCCCGGATCGTAATCTGTTACCACCGGGCTGCCGGTGCACGCCAACAGTAACGACGACATCACCATGATCAAGAAGCCGCGCATATACACCACTTTTCAGTTGAGAATTGTCGCTATGGTAGCGCAATCTTATGAACCCGGGCTGAACCGCAATGGCGACATATTGCCAATTACACAGTTCAGCCCGCTGCGGCCCCTATTTCAGGATGATATAGAGCGCAGCACGACCCCGTTTGACCTGCAGAAGCAGCCGGTCATCGGTCTTACTCACCGCCTTGCGCAGCTCGGCAATCGATTTAACCCGCGTCTTGTTTGCTGACAGGATGACATCTCCCGGACGTAGGCCGGAGCGTGCCGCTGGCGTGCCCTGGGCGATTTCTGACACCAGAACACCATCGGCATCGTCGGCCTCCTTCAGCGAGGCACCTTCCAGGAACTTATGAACAGCTTCATCCTTGCCTGCCACCAGCGTAGACGGCTCGCCGATTTTGGATTTTATAACCTTGGTCTTACCGTCGCGTACGATGGTGAGCTTTAGAGTCTCACCAATCTTCCTGACACCGACGGCGTTGCGCAGTTGGGCAGAACTCAGAATATCCTTGCCATCTACCGCAACCACGACATCACCGGATTTCAGGCCGGCCTTGTCCGCAGCACTGTTTTCCTGAACCTCGGCGATCAACGCGCCGCGCTGTCCATTTTCAATACCAAAAGCCTCTGCTAACTCGGGAGTGAGATCCTGAATAATGACGCCAAGCTGGCCACGCTTGACTTCACCGTGCTCGAGAATCTGCGTAATGCTCGCTTGCGCCATGTTGGTCGGAATGGCGAACCCTATCCCGACGTTACCGCCGGCGGGCGCGATAATGGCGGTATTGATCCCCACCAACTCACCCTTCAGGTTGACCAGTGCCCCCCCAGAGTTGCCCGGGTTTATCGACGCGTCGGTTTGGATAAAGTTTTCGTAGCCTTCAATCCCCAGCCCAGTTCGCCCCAATGCGCTCACAATACCGGTGGTCACAGTTTGTCCGAGACCAAACGGGTTTCCGATAGCCACTACAAAGTCACCCACTCGAACCGGATCGGAGTCGGCCACCGGAATATCAACCAGATCCTTGCCGTCGATTTTCAGTACGGCGACATCGACGTCAGGGTCAGAGCCCACCAAGGTGGCGGTATAGCTGCGACCATCCTCTAGCGCCACAGTAATTTCGTCAGCCCCATCGATAACGTGATGATTGGTGACAACGGTGCCATTTTTAGCGTCAATAATAACGCCTGATCCAGCGCTCTGAGTTCGCCGTTTCTGCTCCGGCATTTGCTGCTCCGGCATATTGAAGAACCGACGAAAAAACGGATCGCGCAACAATGGGTTCTGCTGCACGGTGCGCGTGGTATAGGTAGAGATATTCACTACAGCTGGATTGACCTTCTCCAGCATCGGCGCCAGGCTTGGCAGAGGCTCTCCATTACCGTCTTGCAACGGCCAGGTCGCATAGGCGGGAGCCTGAAAAAACAGCGCCACCAGCCAGAGCATTGCCCAATGATTGAATTGACTACGTGCTTGGCTCACTAAACCTTCTCCTTACAAATCAGATGCTGGTTAGAGCAGCAATTTCGGTGAATTATCCCGGACATTACAACTTTTTCTAAGGTCAGGACAATTTCTCATCGAGCGCCTTGCGCAATTCCGATTCAATTTTGCCCTTGAAAGCACCGGCCAACATACCGAGTTTGACGTCGATCGTGACTTCGTCACGGTGTATCTGTAAGCGCCCATTGAGTCTGGGGTGGGAAATTGTCACGGCATTATCGCCATCCCAGCGCGTTTTAGCGTCATAGCGTTGAGCGAGCGAACGGGCAAGCTCTTCCACCATCGTTTTGACTTCGCTTTCAGGCTTTGTGTGTTTTTTTCGAAGAGAAATTTTTGCCACAATCTTACTCCGTCGCACCAAGACAATATCTCTGGCCTGAAGACATTAGCCACAACTGGCCATCATCTTCGATGGCATGCTCGACCAAACGATAGAATACAGAGCGACTGACCTTGGCAGACAAACCGCGGGCTACTGCAACACGCGGAACCGGCTCGCCTGTGTTGATATTTGTGGTAACTGTGAGCGGGTGACTGTCATCAAGCACCAACCACTCATCGACATTGGTTTTCATTGCAATGCGATCTGGCGCTACTTCTGAATCAACAATCTGAAGGGGGTACTCTGCCACCGAGATCCGCCATTTTTCTACAGGCGTCACTAGGTAATACTCACCATCATCTTCGCGCCTGAGGATAGACGCAAACAGCTTGACCAGTGGGTGGCGCTTGATTTCACCACCTTCGTGAAACCAGCGCCCGTCGCTTTTGATCGTGATATCGATATCACCACTGAGCGGCGGATGCCACTTTTCCACAGGCGGCTTGCCGGGTTGACCCTTAAGAAGCTCCGCTATGTCATCCAGACTTTTCACAGGCCCTCCCGGACAGGATCAGTCAATCACTCGAACATTGATAACGCCTTCAATTCCGCGAATACGGTCAATCACGGCCGCTGCAGGCGCCGCTGCAACGTCAATCAGGTTATAGGCCACATCATCGCGGCTCTTGTTCAACATATCAATGACATTTAGATCGGCATCTGCCAGTGCTGACAGTACGTGCCCCAGAATTTTTGGTACGTTGCTGTTACTAATGGCAATACGGGTACCCCCGGTGCGTTCAAGGGCCAGTGCCGGAAAATTCACCGAGTTTTTGATATTGCCGTTCTCGAGAAAGTCCCGCAGTTGGTCGGCGGCCATAACCGCACAGTTTTCTTCTGCCTCATCGGTGCTGGCGCCGATATGGGGCATCAGTATCACATCGTCTCGACCGATTAACTCAGGTGCTGGAAAATCAGTAATATAGCGATTAAGGGTTCCAGCCTCCAGCGCGTTGACAATCGCGGCGTTGTCGACAATCTCCTCACGGGCAAAGTTCAGCAGGCGGGTGGTTGGTTTACAGTTGTTCAGCAGCTCGCCATTAACGAGTCCGCGTGTCGCGTCCAACACGGGCAGGTGCAAGCTGATATAGTCAGCGCGAGCAAACAGGCTGCCGATATTTTCCATGCGCTTGACGGAGCTGGGCAGACGCCAGGCCGCATCAACTGACAATGCCGGATCATAGCCGATCACTTCCATCCCCAGATCGAGGCCAGCGCGCGCGACCAGCGAGCCGATGGCCCCCAGCCCTACAACACCGAGCGTCTTGCCGTAAAGTTCCTGACCTTTGAAGCGCTTCTTCTCTTTTTCAAGGAGCTTGCTCATTTCCGCCCCGTCGGTCATCTCACCGAGTGTGGAGACGAAATCGATGCCCGGAAGAATTCCGCGCGAGCCCAGAGCCATTCCGGCAATGACCAGCTCTTTTACCGCATTAGCGTTGGCGCCGGGCGTATTGAATACTGGAATACCCCGACGCGTGCAATCGGCAATCGGGATATTGTTTACCCCGGCGCCAGCGCGGGCGATGGCCATTACAGAGTCGGAGATTTCATCGGTGGTGAGTTTGTGGCTGCGCAGCAACACCGCGTCAGGAGCGGTAAATTCACTGGCAATTTCGTATTTTTCGCGCGGCAGGCGCTCGAGACCTTTGACGGATATCTGATTGCGCGTCAGTATCTTATACACTGTCTTCCCCCAACGATTAACCTACTAAAAAGTTGGAGGATTCTAACAGAAAGCCGCCGAAAGTGCGTCTTGATGGTGGTTCGAAAAAAGCGCCTCGGTTGAGTCGACTTCCATCGCGCCCACCAGCGGTATCGACTCGCGAACGCAAATCCTGTGCAGCGGCCTCGAAACACTCACCGCAGCTGTGTAGTCCAGGCCCAACTCAAAAAAGCGGAAATCCCACTGCGACGCATCGTCGATAAAATGCGCCGGAGCATTAACCAGCTTTGCCTTGTGCACGGAAGCACCAGCTTCTTTCGTTGCGCGAAAAGAAAAGCTATCCAAGGGTACCGACATACCCTCCCCCTTGGCCTTGACCAACGATTCCTTCAAGGTCCAATAGCGAAAAAATCCTCGCTTTTGATCGGTTGACGGTAAGGTTTTCAGATCGGCAATTTCCAGCGCAGAAAAATACTGATCGGCCACTTCAAGCATGGAACGCCCATGACCGTGATACTCAATATCCGCCCCTATGTCCGCATCAGCGTGCACCGCAAGTATCGCGACGCCATCGGTTAGTGACAGGTTAAAGCGAGGAGCGTCATCCACGTTTGACAGCTCCGGCTTACCAAAATCATTGCGCTCAAACTGGAGATCTGCCGGTTTTCGACCCGTATACGACCCCAACACGGAGCGAAGCAGGGCTCGCCCCATCAGGTAATCAAAACGGTGCTCGGGATATCGCAGCGCCTTGAACATCTCGTTTTCCTGGACGCTAAGCAAGTCCTGGTAGGCCTGCTCCTGCTGGTAGGGTGACACGTGTGCAGCTACGGCCACCCAGATATCGAGTTGCCCAGTAGGCAACTCGACTCTGGCATCTTGAATTATCATTATTATTAACCTGTGCCGAGCATCCCGCCCGACAGTTTTACATCAATTGTATTTGATTTTGGCAGACTGCATCAGCTCACCAAAATAGGCGTTAAAACCCTGGGAGGCCTGAATTCGCTCAGCACTCGCCAACAGTTCTTTACGCCGCTTGTCGCCTATAAGTGACTTGTCACCATCATAGACATTGGTTAATTGGATGACGACTGTATTGCCGGCATGGCTTGTCGTCGTAATACGTGAAGCACCTTCCTCAGGCCGCTGCAGACTAAAAGCCGCACTGCGGATAGGTTCAGCGACGGCTGGATCCTGCCGCCAGGCGCGAACAGCAACTTGCCACTCTACACCCTCACGCGACTTAGCGATATCCTCAGCTGATTCGCCTGCTTTAAGCGCCTCAGCGATTTCTTCAGCGGCAGACTTCGCTATAGCACGCCCTTTTTCAATCTTAAGCTGCTTGACGATCTGGTCACGCACCGTCGCCAGTGGCTTCAGCTCCGGCGCTTTGTACTCTATGGGGTTCACTACCACAAATTGCGTTGGGCTGACTTCAATCACCTCGGAGTTATAACCCTGCTCGCGTAATTCGGCATTAAACGCTGCTGCGCGCACTTTGGGGTTGGCCAGCACCCCGCTCCCTTCATTGGGTCGCAGCCAGTCGCTTTGCTTAAGCTCGAGACCGAGTGTTTCAGCCGGCCCCTTAAGCCCATCCGAATTAAACACCAGGTCACGCAGTGCTTCGACCTCGGCGATTAGCCGGGGCTTAGCTGCTCGCTCCTGAAGCTCACGCTCGATAGCTTCGCGCCGATCTTCAAACGAGGCGACATCCGGAGCTCGAAGATCCAGCAACTTAACCAGATGGAAGCCCGCATCGGTTTCCACTACATCCGAGGTTTCGCCCACCTCAAGTGACGCAAGCGCATTTTCGAACGCCTCCGGGAACGTATCCCCCGCGCTGTAACCAAGATCACCACCTTGCTCCGCACTACCAAAGTCATCGGAATACACTTTGGCGAGCTCGGCGAAATCGGCACCCTGTTCAATCTTAGCTTTCGCCTCTTCGATGCGCGAACGCGCTTCTTCGCGATCGCGATCACCGCCCAGCTCCACCAAAATATGGGCCGCGTGCCGCTCAGTACGCGCTTTTGCAGCCTGCACTTCAGCCGCATAGGCTGCTCTGAGATCTTCGTCGGCAACGGGCTTGAAGAAATCAGCGATCGTTAATTCCAGATAAGCCACCCGCACAGACTCTGTTGTCTTAAAGCGCGCGGCGTTGTTTTGATAGTAGGCTTCAATATCAGCGTCGGATACTTCAGCCTGTTCTGCAAATCCCGATGAATCCAGCGTCAAATAATGGAAACTGCGTTTCTGATCACCCAAGCGAATAGCCTGCTCGCGTTGAAAATCGGTTAAAAACGCAGAGCCTACAACGCCACGATTAAGATGCTCAATCAGCAGGTCCGAGCGCATCAGCTGGCGAAATAGAGAGGGAGTAAAGCCCTGAGCGGCAAGCACCTGACGAAAACGTTCCTGAGAAAAACGTCCGTTTTCGTGAAACTGGGTCATTTGAACAATATTGGCATTTAGCACAGCATCCGGAACAGCCACGCCGGCGTCATCGGCCGCCTGCAGCATTACCTTCTGACGCACCAGTGAATCGAGCGCAGGTTTACGCAGTACCGCGTCGTCAAGAAGCCCTGGATCAATATTGTCACCCATCATCGACAGCAATTGTCGCTTCTGTAGCGCTAAGGCCTGATTGAGTTCTGCTTCACTGACCTTCTCTCCGTTGACTACAGCAACCGGAGCGTCAGAGCTGCCACTAAACAGGAAATCGATGCCATAGAGAGCAAACGGTACAATCATCAAACCAATGATTATCTTGGCAGCAACACCCTGGATGTTATCGCGAATATTCTGAAGCATGCTTGTCCACTAGTTACAAAAAAAGCGCACCTCTCGATGCGCCTTTATACTGGAGTAAATTCCACTCCGAAGACTGAAGATAAAATCGTTCAGTAATTAGTTTACGGCGTCCTTGAGCGCTTTACCCGCTTTGAAGCTCGGGATTTTTGCTGCCGCAATGTCAATCGGTGCACCGGTCTGAGGGTTGCGGCCAGTGCGAGCTGCGCGCTCTTTTACACTGAAAGTACCAAAACCGACCAATGAAACCGAATCATCTTTTTTCAATGCGTCGGTGATTGAATCAACCACCGCATCAAGAGCGCGACCCGCTGCTGCTTTCGGTAAATCTGCCGAAGCAGCGATTGCGTCAATAAGCTCAGATTTATTCACTTATTATCCCCTTCATTATAGGCAATACATGAGAAAGTAATTAACAAACCACTCCCTGAAATCAGTGACAACAGGTTCATCAACTGAATCGAGTGGGATTTATACCAACTGCATTTATGACGGTCAAGGAACCTCAGCGCTAATGAGCACTAAAACGGCTGCTACCCTGCCCTTCCGCCACATCTGCATCCAAATTCGGCTTACCGAGTCCCGCAAGGTACTCCTCGTCCGAAATTGGTTTAGGTAAATGCTCCAGTGCGATTTCCAGCACTTCGTCTATCCACTTCACCGGCTTTATCATCAAGTCCGCTTTTATATCGTCCGGAATCTCTTTCAAGTCAGGCTCGTTTTCGGCGGGTATGATGATTGTGGTTATCCCACCACGGTGAGCAGCCAGCAGTTTTTCCTTCAAACCGCCGATTTTCAATACCTGACCACGCAAGGTTATCTCGCCAGTCATAGCAACCGCTGATTTTACAGGAATTCCGGTGATCACGGATACCAGCGCGGTACACATACCAACACCAGCCGAAGGACCGTCCTTCGGTGTTGCGCCTTCCGGCACGTGAATATGTATATCGTGTGTATCGTGATAGTTTGCAGGAATTCCAAGCGCTTGCGAACGACTCTTCACAACGGTTACCGCGGCCTGTATTGATTCTTGCATCACATCGCCAAGCGATCCGGTCTTCACGTGCCGACCTTTACCGACTACTGACACAGCTTCGATGGTCAACAATTCGCCGCCCACCTGAGTCCACGCCAAGCCAGTTACTTGACCAATGCGATTCTCTTCTTCGGCCTTACCAAATGTGTACTTTGGCACGCCCAAATATTCACCGAGATTCTCGCTTGTCACGTTAAGCTGGGTCGATTCACCTTTACGTTTTTCGCGAGCGAGGTTTTTAACCACCTTGCGACAGACTTTCGCCAGTTCGCGCTCCAGCCCCCGAACCCCGGCTTCGCGGGTGTAATAGCGAATAACGTCACGTATCGCATCTTCTTCGATACTCAACTCCTGTTCCCTCAAGCCATTGTTTTTCATCTGCTTGGGAATCAGGTAACGGCGCGCAATATTTGTCTTTTCCGCTTCGGTGTAGCCAGGAATACGGATAACTTCCATTCGGTCCAGCAATGCTGGCGGAATATTGAGCGAATTCGACGTGCAGACAAACATTACATCTGACAGGTCGTAATCCACCTCAAGATAGTGATCGCTGAAGCTGTTGTTTTGCTCCGGGTCGAGAACTTCCAACAGCGCTGACGCCGGATCTCCTCGGTGATCCATACCCATCTTGTCTATTTCGTCGAGCAGAAACAAAGGGTTGCGCACGCCAACTTTAGACAGCTTCTGAATAATCTTGCCCGGCATTGAACCAATGTAGGTACGACGATGACCACGTATTTCCGCTTCGTCGCGCACCCCGCCTAGTGCCATACGGACAAACTTGCGATTGGTTGAGCGGGCAATGGATTCGCCAAGGGACGTCTTACCCACACCGGGCGGGCCAACTAGACACAATACCGGCCCCTTTACTTTCTTAACCCGCTTTTGCACCGCCAGGTATTCAACAATCCGATCCTTAACCTCATCGAGACCATAGTGATCTTCATTTAATACATCTTCGGCTTTGTCGAGATTGTGCTTAACACGCGAGCGCTTTTGCCAGGGAATGGATATCAACCAGTCGATATAGCCACGCACGACAGAAGCTTCAGCCGACATGGGCGACATCATTTTGAGCTTCGCCATTTCGGACATGGCCTTTTCTTCGGCCTCGGCGCTCATGCCGGTTTCCTTGATCTTTGCTTCAAGGGCCTCCAGCTCGTTGCCACCTTCATCCATATCCCCCAGCTCGCGCTGGATGGCTTTCATCTGCTCGTTTAAATAATACTCGCGCTGACTGCGCTCCATCTGCTTTTTAACTCGGCCGCGAATACGCTTTTCTACCGCGAACAAGTCAATCTCGGATTCCATAACCGCCATTAAATGCTCGAGACGCTCACGCTCGGACAGCATTTCAAGAATGGACTGTTTCTGCTCCAGATCCATACTCATGTGGGCGGCAACACTGTCTGCCAGACGACCAACTTCATCGATACCGGACAAAGAAGTCAACACTTCAGCAGGTATCTTCTTACTGACATTTACATATTTTTCAAATTGGCCGATGGCACTGCGCACCAGAGACTCAACTTCTGCTGCCGGCACTTCTTCGTCGGCAAGCGGAGAAATTTCAGATTGGAAAAACTCGCCGTTGTCTTCGATCTGGTGAACCTGAGCGCGATAGGCCCCTTCAACCAAAACTTTTACCGTGCCATCAGGCAGGCGCAGCAGCTGAAGAATGTTGGACACGGTGCCAATATCGTAGAGATCCTCAGTGCCCGGCTCGTCGACATTCGGGTCACGCTGAGCTACCAACATGATTTCCTTGTTGGCCGACATTGCCGTTTCAAGGGCGCGAATCGATTTGTCGCGACCAACGAACAAGGGAATGACCATGTGAGGGTAGACAACCACGTCCCTCAACGGCAGTAGCGGAAAATCCATAATCTCGTTGGAATCACCCATTTTCGACCTCTTAACAGGTGGTACGGGGGGCTGACAGGGTCAGCCTGCTTCCCTTTAACATGGGGCGTAACACGCGGAATTACAAGGTATTGACAGAGAAATAGTTGGAAATGGGCCGAAAAATCGGCCCATTTGTACAGAAATCAATCTTCTGGCGCGGCTTTCTTCTTGTCGTTGTTATGGTAAACCAGCATCGGCTCTGACTCACCCTTGATCACAGATTCATCAATCACTACCTTGCTGACATTTTCCAGTGATGGAATCTGGTACATGGTGTCTAGCAGAACAGCCTCCAGTATCGAGCGCAGACCCCGGGCACCGGTTTTACGCTCCATCGCCCTTTCGGCAACCGCACGCAAACCGTCTTCACGGAAATCAACATCGACCCCCTCCATCTCAAACAGCTTTCCGTACTGTTTGGTCAGAGAGTTTTTCGGCTCTGTCAGGATGCTGATCAGGGCATCTACGTCCAGCTCTTCCAAGGTTGCGATGACCGGTAGCCGTCCAACAAACTCAGGAATCAGTCCGTAGCGAACCAGATCCTCTGGCTCTAGGTCTGCCAGCACTTCACCGACATTGCGCTTGTCGTCCTTGCTCTTGACCTCAGCTGAGAAACCGATGCCGCCACGCTCGGAGCGATCTCGAATGACCTTATCCAGACCGGCAAATGCGCCACCACAAATAAACAAGATATTAGCCGTGTTAACCTGCAGGAACTCCTGCTGAGGGTGCTTGCGCCCCCCTTGCGGCGGCACGGAAGCAACTGTGCCCTCGATCAACTTGAGCAACGCCTGCTGCACGCCTTCACCCGATACGTCACGTGTGATCGACGGGTTGTCCGACTTGCGGGAAATCTTGTCAATTTCATCGATATAAACAATACCCATCTGTGCTTTGTCGACATCATAGTCGCACTTCTGCAGCAGTTTCTGGATGATATTTTCAACATCCTCACCGACATAACCCGCTTCGGTCAATGTGGTGGCATCGGCGATGGTAAAGGGAACGTCCAGCAGACGGGCCAGGGTTTCTGCCAGCAGCGTTTTACCGCTACCTGTGGGGCCCACCAAGAGGATATTACTTTTGCCCAGCTCGACGTCTTCAGCGCTAGTATCCGCGTAGCGCAGCCGCTTGTAGTGATTGTAAACCGCTACCGCGAGCACTTTCTTGGCACGTTCCTGACCGATAACGTACTGCCCGAGAATATCTTTGATTTCCGCCGGCGTCGGCAGGCGGTCGTGATTGGCTTCACCGCTGCTTTCCTGTATTTCCTCACGAATAATGTCGTTGCATAGATCGACACACTCGTCGCAGATGAAGACAGACGGACCCGCAATCAGCTTCCTGACTTCGTGTTGGCTTTTGCCGCAGAACGAACAGTAGAGCAGTTTGCCGCTGTCGTCCCCGTCTTTGGTGTGATCTGCCATTAAGCTCTCCAAAATGCGCACCGCCATGGTGCACTTATAACTATCTCTACTCTAAAGATGCTGATTTTTGCCGCGTATTGCAAGCATCAGGGCAGCGAATACTACTTCTCGTCTGCTACTGTACGTCGCATCATCACCTCATCGATCAATCCATAGGCCTTGGATTGCTCGGCATTCATAAAGTTATCGCGCTCGGTATCCAGGCGAATTTTTTCGATATCCTGCCCGGTGTGCTGGGCCATCAGCTCATTCAGACGCTCGCGGATGATCAGGATTTCACGGGCATGTATGTCGATGTCCGTCGCCTGACCGGTGGCGCCCCCGCTGGGCTGGTGAATCATGGTGCGAGCGTTAGGCAGCATGTAGCGCTTGCCTTTGGTGCCACCAGAGAGCAGGAATGCGCCCATACTGGCGGCCTGACCAATACACATGGTGCTGACATCGGGTTTGATGAACTGCATGGTGTCGTAGATTGACAAGCCTGCGGTTACCGAGCCACCCGGTGAATTGATGTACAGGTGAATATCTTTATCTGGGTTTTCAGACTCCAGAAACAGCATTTGGGCGACAATCAGGTTCGCCATATGATCTTCGACGGGGCCAACACAGAAAATAACCCGCTCTTTCAGCAGTCGAGAGTAAATATCGAAAGAGCGCTCACCGCGAGCAGTCTGCTCTACCACGATGGGCACCAGGCCGAGATTGTTGATCTGATTTGAATTGTAACCTTCTGAGCTATAGCGCGACATAATCCCTCTTCTTCTCCCGGCTTCTCACTATCTCACCAAGCGCCGCCACTTTCGTACAAACAAAAGCCCGACCCACAAAAACAAACGCGACCGAATTTTCACCCGATCGCCCTGAGAGTCTAACGCAGTATTGCTGCGTTATTCTTCTTCCGCTGCCTCTTCATCGGGGGGCGACATCACTTTTTCGTAACTGGAAGTTTCCTCTGTAACCTGCGCTTTTTCAAGCAAATTATCAACAACCTGATTTTCCACCACCAGCGACTCAATGCCCTGCAACTGTTGCGGGTTGCTGTAGTACCAGTTGATAACCTGCTCTTTGTCTTCGTAGCTGGCTGCCATTTTCTCAATAGCGGCACGAACTTTGTCCGCATCAGCTTCAATCGACTCACTGTTTACCAGCTCATTGAGCACTAGGCCCAGCTTGACGCGTCGCTCCGCATTTTCCGCAAACACTTCATCTGGGAAAATGTCTTTCGCATTGATTTGCTTGGCCAGGTCACCAAATTGCTGTAACTGCTGGTTACGCAGCGCATCAATTTCCTGAGAAATCAGCGCCTTGGGAACCTGAAGGTCGCTATGCGCATCAAGCACGCCATCCAGCACCTGCTGTTTAATGCGATTTTCAATCGCACTTTCCAGCTGGCCTTCCATGTTTTTGCGCACTTCCGCGCGGAAAGCCTCTTCGCCACCCTCTTCCACACCGAACAACTTAAAGAATTCGTCGTTCAGCTCGGGCTGGACCTTGGTTTTGACTTCTTTGAGCGTAACCTTGAACTCAACCGCAGCGCCTTTGAGCTCCTCGGCGTGGTAGTCCTCTGGAAAGCTCAGCGACAGTACCTTTTCTTCGCCGGCACTCATACCAACAATACCGTCTTCAAAGCCTGGGATCATACGACCAGACCCGAGAACCAGATTGGAATCTTCTGCGCTACCGCCATCAAAGGCTTCGCCATCTTTTGTACCAGCGTAGTCTATAACGACCTGATCACCATCTTCGGCAGCACGCGCCACTGTTTCAAACTCAGCGCGCTGCTCACGCAGATTCTCAATCATCTTGTCGAGATCGGCGTCGGTTACTTCTGCCTTAGGCTTAACAACCTTAATTCCGCTGTAGTCTTTGACTTCAATCTCCGGAAACACTTCAAAGGTTGCCACATATTCCAGATCACGACCTTCATCGAGATTTTTCGGTTCAATGGCGGGCTGACCGGCAGGCTTAAGGTCCTGCTGTTGAATCGCCTCATAGAAGGACTCGTTCATCACTTCGCCAAGCACTTCCATGCGAACTGACTGGCCAAAGCGCTGACGCATGACTTTCATCGGCACCTTGCCTGGACGAAAACCGTCTAAGCGCACGGTTTTGGAAGCTTTTTGGAGCTTAGAGTTAACCGCACTATCAATGCGCTCGGCAGGTACACCAACGATTAAACGACGTTCCAGACCTGAAGTCGTTTCAACTGACACTTGCATGGGAATCCCTCTGAGAGAGCTGCGTATGACGCGCAGCCTGTCTGTCAATGAACTATGTTTTCAAGAGAATGGTGCGAAAGGAGAGACTCGAACTCTCACGCCTTGCGGCGCTGGAACCTAAATCCAGTGCGTCTACCAATTCCGCCACTTTCGCAAATTCTTCAAAAGACGGCTATAAGCCATTGTATCGGCGGGCTAAATAACGAACAGTCGCGCTTAGCCCTGCAAAATTTGGTCGGCAATTGTGCCACAGCCCCCGAAGTCCCGCAAGTGAGTGTCTATCGCTAACTAGCGTGGATATGCCACTAGAAAGACCAATTCCTGCATACTTTCGTTGCTGATTTCCCGGGAGGCCCAGCTGGAAGGCACAAATACTGCCTGTTCAGGCAGCAGTGGGCATTCTCCAAGCAATAATTCACCCTTTACTACCATCAGTACCGCGTAATCTTTAGGCGAATCAAGCAACAGCGCCGCCCCAGGCACCAAGGTACAGCGATGCACCTCAAAGTCAGCAAAATCGACAATCCGCTCAACGCTGGCACCTGCGGCGTTGTAGAGCGTCTCAAACGGCGCCGACGGCGGTGCCTCGAGCTCCATCAGCTCTATGGCTCTGGCGGTATCCCAATGGTCCTGAGTGAGAACCTTTTGCGCAAAGGCGACGATCAGGCGCTCGTATACCGGGGTTTGAAACTCTACCGTACGCACGCCGTGCTGCAGTGAGTGGGGCGTGAGCGTCGGCACTTTCACCACATCACCTACTCGCAGCGGCTTTAGCGCAGTAAACCCATACATCGCTGTGCGCAGCGCTTGCTCTTGCTGCGTTAGCTCAACCGGCAATTGGGCCAGCAAGGCTTCCCGACTAACGCTACCCTCATCTTGGGCCGCCAGAGCATCCAGCCGGGCGTCAATATCACGACGTACATTTTCATAGGCCGCGACCGACTCCGCAAACGCCGCTCTGAAGCTGGCGTCATCCGGAAATTGAGCACGCTTTTCTGAACAGAAGCCAAAGCGTATCGCGCCCTCGCCGTCTGGCCAGGCCGACTCATCGATCGACGTGACCACATAGACTTCACGCTTTTCTTCGTGCAACTCAAAATACAGATCGCCGAACACTTCCTCGGCCCGCGGTGCAAGGATCTTCAGCAGAATAATCCCTCGGTCACGGCCAGCGGCAAGCTGCTTCGGTAAGGCCGACAAAACCCACGGTAAAGGAACTGTTCGCCCCCGATGACCGGCCTGAGCCACACCGCGATCTTCCATTCCGGTATACCAGATCTCCTCGCCCCAGGGTTTGGGTATATGCACTGGCGTCAGCGCGATTGCCTGGTCATTGGCAAAGGTTTCCGTGTTCAGTGACTCTGCCAGGGAAGCAAGGTCACCGGTGTGACGCTCGAGCGTGGCACGCAATGCATTGTCGTCTTGAGCCACGAGAAACGCCACGCTGCCAGCACTTCGCTCATAAACAGCGACCAGCTGATCGCTCCCACCTTTACTGGACCAGAAGCGCGGCAATTGATACGCGATAGCGACCAACCCACCGGGCGGCTGCGCCTTTAACAAGGACTCTGGGGATTGTTGCGCCAAAAGAACGGAAACGGACATACCTTGAGCGTCAATTTGAATTCGGTCGGCAATGGTAGCATGCTTTAAAAGCCTGTCACCGGGCCGGTAAACACTGTAGAAACAAAAACGGGCCCGAAGGCCCGTTTTACGAAACGCTTCTTAAAATCAGACGCGTTCGATTATGGTGCTGATACCCTGCCCCATGCCAATACACATGGTAGCCAGACCAACGTTTTTGTCCTGCTGCTCCAATACGTTCAGCAGCGTGCCGGTGATACGGGTACCGGAACAACCAAAGGGGTGACCCAGTGCGATCGCACCGCCGTTTAGGTTCACCTTCTCGTCCATCACATCGAGCAGCTCCAGATCTTTAAGGACAGGCAGTGCCTGCGCCGCAAAGGCCTCGTTGAGCTCGACACAGTCGATGTCCTTGATGCTCATACCCAGCTTTTTCAGAATCTTCTGGGTAGAAGGCACCGGCCCATAACCCATGATCGACGGGTCAACACCCGCTACACCCATGCCGAGGATGCGGGCGCGGGGCTTGGCGCCAATGGCCTTGGCTTTGGCACCAGACATGACCAGCATGGCAGAGGCTCCATCGGCGATCTGCGAGCTGGTACCGGCGGTAACGGTACCATTGCGCGGATCAAAAGCCGGACGCAGTTCCGCCAGACCTTCCAGTGTGGTTTCCGGACGGATAGTGTTGTCCTCAGTCACGAGGATTTTCTTACCATCTTCGTCGTGACCTTCAATCGCCAGAATTTCATTATCGAAGCGACCGTTGGCGCGAGCGTCTGCTGCGCGCAGGTGAGAGCGAAGACCGAACTGATCCTGCTGTTCGCGCGTAATGCCGTGCAGCATGCCCAGTGCTTCAGCCGTCATACCCATCATGCCCGCTGCACGTGCTACGTGCTTGCTCGCTTGGGGGTTCGGGTCAATGCCATGGTTCATCGCCAGGTGGCCCATGTGCTCAACACCGCCAACCAGGAAAACGTCACCGTAACCGGTCTGAATGCCCTGAGCGGCTGTGTGCAGCGCCGACATGGAAGAACCACACAGGCGGCTGACGGTTTGGCCGGCGACCGTGTGCGGGATGACAGTCAGCACAGACATCATCCGGGCGATGTTCCAGCCCTGCTCCAGGGTCTGGTTAACACAGCCCCAGATAACATCTTCGATATCCGCCGGGTCAAGCTCGGGGTTGCGCGCCAACAGCGCGTCAACCAGAGCGGCAGACATGTTTTCAGCACGAACGTTGCGGTAAACACCGTTCTTTGATCGCCCCATCGCAGTTCTGGCGCAATCTACAATTACAACATCAGTATCTTGGTAACTCATTGGTTAAGCTCCTGCACCAGATTATTTAAAGAAGGTTTCGCCGTTTTCGGCCATTTTGCGAATGTTCTCGGTGGGCTCATAGAGCTTGCCGAGGTGGGCAAATTTATCTGCCATTTCGCAGAAGGCCTTGGCACCCATCTGGTCGATGTAGCGCAGCGCACCGCCACGGAATACCGGAAAGCCGATACCCATGATCAGGCCCATGTCCGCATCTTCCGGGCAGCTGACGATGTTCTCGTCGAGGCAGCGCAGGGTTTCGGTACACATGGGGATCATCATGCGGGCGACAATTTCTTCATCGGTGATTTCGATGGACTTCTCGGCGCAATCGGCCGCCATTTTCAGAGCGGTTTCGTCCTCGGTCTTGCGCGGCTTACCCTTCTTGTCCTTCTCGTAGCGGTAGAAACCGATCCCGTTCTTCTGGCCATAGCGATCAGCCTTGAACATCAGCTCGGAAATACCGGTGTAGTCGTGCTTCATGCGATCCGGGAAGCCTTCTGCCATTACCTCGGCAGCGTGGAAACCGGTATCGATACCAACCACGTCCATCAGGTAGGCGGGGCCCATGGGCATGCCAAACTTTTCCATGACCTTGTCGATGCGACGGAAATCCACACCGTCACGCACCATCATGTCGAAACCGGCAAAATACGGAAACAGAACACGGTTAACGAAGAATCCGGGGCAATCGTTGATTACGATCGGCGTCTTGCCCATTTGCGTGGCGTATTTCACAACACGCGCGACCGTTTCATCGCTGGTTTTTTCACCGCGAATAACCTCAACCAGCGGCATCTGGTGCACCGGGTTGAAGAAGTGCATGCCGCAGAAGTTTTCCGGACGCTTCAGGGGCTCGGCCAGACGGGTAATGGAGATAGTGGACGTATTAGAAGCCAGCACCGCATCTTCACGGATGTGCTGCTCGCACTCTGACAGTACTGCGTGCTTAACCTTCACGTTTTCAACAACAGCTTCAACCACAACGTCGGCTTTATCAAAACCGGTGTAGTCCAGCGTCGGACGGATGCTGCTCAGCACTTCACCCATCTGCAGACCGGACATGCGACCACGATCAACGCGCTTTGCCAGCAGTTTGGTGGCTTCGCTCATACCCAGATCGAGACCTGCGTCAGCAATGTCCTTCATCAGAATAGGCGTACCTTTGTAGGCACTCTGGTAGGCAATACCACCACCCATGATACCGGCACCCAGCACAGCCGCCTTGTTCACAGGCTCAGCTTTGTTTTCCCACTGCTTGTTGCGCTTGCCCAGTGCCTGCTGATTCAGGAACAGACCAACCAGTGCAGCCGCTTCTGGGGTTTTTGCCAATTTGGCAAAATGTTCGATTTCGACCTCGATAGCCTCATCGCGCGACAGTGCAGCATTTTTCTCCATGGATTTAGCGGCCGTCAGCGGCGCGGGCATGTTCTTGCCAGCCTGCTGCGCAACCATCGCCTTACCCGTGGTGAAGGACATCATGCGCTCAATGTCGTTCAACTTGACTGGCTCGAGCTTCTCCTGGCGACGCGCTTTGTAATCAAAGGTGCCGTCGATAGCTTTACCCAGCAGATCCAAGGCAGCTTCTTTCAGTTTTTCAGGCGCAACCACCGCATCAACACCGCCATCTTTCAGTGCAGCGTCGGGCTTCTGGTCATTACCGGTAGCGGCCCACAGCATGGCGTTATCGGGACCAATGACACGCGGCAGACGCACGGTGCCGCCAAAGCCGGGGTTGATGCCTAGCTTGACCTCAGGCAGGCCAACGCGGGCTTTTGAAGACATTACCCGATAGTCGCAGGCCAGACACATCTCAAAACCGCCACCGAGTGCAATGCCATTGATAGCCGCAACCGTCGGTACAGGCAGGTCTTCAAAGCGGTTAAAAATACCATTGGCCTCACGAACCCAGCCTTTAAGCTCCTCGTCTGGCAGCTTGAACATGTCGGTGAATTCCATGATATCGGCACCGACGATAAAAACAGACTTGCCACTGGTGACCAGCACCCCTTTCAGGTCCTTTTCCTGGGCCAGCGCTTTAGTGGCTTCGTCCAAATCCCTCAGGGTCAGTTGGTCGAATTTATTGACAGACTCGCCCTGCTGGTCGAAACACAGCTCAGCGATACCGTTATCCAGGAACTTGGCCGAAACGGCCTTGCCTTCGTAAATCATGTGTTTTCCTCACATCACTTGAGTTATTGGCTGCAGCGCAGCGTGAACACATCGCCGGCAAACCGGCAGTTGTCGAAACCTCGACAGACGCTCATCGCAAGTTATTGTCCAGTGCACCATCGGGTGGGCCCGGACCACAACTTATGTTTTACATGTAAACATGGGGCGCAGACATTACCGGAAGCTGGCCATTTGCGCAACCGCTTCGCACCCGGCCCGATCAACCCGTCAAGCACTCCGGATCAAAAGTGTAGCCGCCGTTAAGCCAGTCGCAGACCTCATCCGCTGCCGGATGGTCCAGCGCAGTATAGTCGGCTTCCAGGCTCGCTTTTTCCGCCTGACCCAACCCATCCAAGCCCCTGCGCTGAAATATCTCCCAATCCCGCGCCAGAAGGCTCGCTAACGCCTCAGGCAATAGCGACAGCGACTGGGCCCTCAAGGCATCCGCATCAGTGTAGCCCTGAAACAATGGTGGCAGCGTCCGCAAGGGAATTTTTGACAGATTCGGCTGATTCATCGGGTTGGCAAAATGGCCGGCCGCGAATTCTGCCAGTTCTGGCTGACGTCCGGTGAAAGCGTTTAGGTTCAGGTAAGGGGAGGTTTTACGTCCATCATTAACTGGATAATTATCCCACAGCAGTGCTTTACGCCCCGTCAGCCGGGTAAATTGCAGGCAGTCTTGAGCGGTAATTGTCTGGTTGATAACCTGATTCCCTGTCCAGAGAATACCTACACTGTCATCTAACCCTGCCGCCAGATCCTGCAGGTAGTGTTGCGGTCTTTGCCCAAAGACTTCATCGAGTACCGGGTCAAAACTGTAGTAGCTGGGACACACCGCTAGCTCGCCGGAAAATGCCTGTCGCACGTCAGCCATCACCGCGCACTGATTCGCCGCCAGTTCACTGCGATCACCGCGCATATCGTCGAAAAGAATCCAGAGAACTTCCAGGCCGGTGGCGTCTAGCTCTCGCAGACGATCGAGCAAAACCTGCCGATCGGCCTTGGTGTAGCCCATCTGCAAGCCCATCGGTGACAGGCCAACACCAAACTTAAGCCCCTGAGTGCGGCATTCCGCCGCCAATACCGACAATGATTCCAGTGCGTTAAACGGCTCACGCCAGCGGGCTCGGAGCGAGGTATCGCCTTTAGGTGCGTAGAGATAATGGCTGTATCCCGCACCGGCGAGAAAAGCAGCCATGTCGCACCGATCTTCCCAGGACCATTGGCGGCCATAGAAACCTTCAATGATACCAAGCTGATAGGCACTCATGATTAGCGTAAATCAGCCCCGAAAATAGCGTTGTTCGACAAAGGGCTGAGTGCGCAGATGAATCGGAATGAGTTTTTTGCGCACCTGTGCAAATAACGCCAACCCCTCTTCCAGTGCCTGACTGCTGACATAGCCCATCGCGACCGGCCTACCCACGCTGGGACCAAAACCGCCGCTGGTCACGATGCCAAGCTCGTTACCATCGGCATTGACTATAATGGCACCTTCGCGAACCGGCGCTCGACCTTCAATATCCAGCAGGACGCGTTTCTGGTTTCCACCTTCTGTCCACTGTGCATTCACAACTGCCGCGCCAGGATACCCACCAGAGCGCTCGCCATCAGGGCGGCGCGCCTTTGAAATAGCCCATTTTAGATTGCCCGTGACAGGGGTCTTTTCTTCGTCAATATCGTGTCCGTAAAGACATAGGCCCGCTTCAAGGCGAAGGGAATCGCGCGCGCCCAGACCGATGGGGGACACTTCCGGGCAATCTAGTAAAGCTCTGGCCAAAGCTTCGGCTTGATCGGCAGACACAGAGATTTCATATCCATCTTCACCGGTATATCCCGAACAGCTTACCCAGCAATCGATACCCGCAATCGCGACATCGGCTGTATCCATAAACACCATGCTCTCGGTACCCGGCGCTAGCCGACTCATCACCGTACGCGCCATTGGTCCCTGCAATGCAAGCAGAGCTCGATCATTGAGCATCTGGAGCTGAACATGCTCGGGCAGTCGCTCACGCAACCAGGCAAAATCGTCGCTCTTACAGGCCGCGTTAACCACCAACATGAAATGGTCACCACAATTGGCAAACATCAGATCATCCAGTATACCGCCATGTTCATTGGTCAGCAGGCCATAGCGTTGACGGTTTGGCGGCAGGCTTATCACATCCTGGGGCAGCACAGTTTCCAAAGCCTCGGCAATACCGTCTCCGGTTACGCGAATCTGTCCCATATGGGAAACATCAAACAGACCTGCGCTTTCTCTCGTAGCCAGATGCTCTTTCAAAACACCGTCGCTGTATTGAACAGGCATCGCATAACCTGCAAAGGGCACCATCTTTGCGCCGAGTTCCTGATGCAACTGAAACAGCGGGGTTTTCTGCAATTCGGTCAAAACCTTCTACCTTTCTATGCCGCCAGCTTGAACAGGCGATTAAAATTGTCGGCCGTTTGCGCGACCACCTGATCGTAGGAGATTCCCTTGATCTCTGCCACGCACTGCGCCACCTCCACCACGTACTTCGGCTCATTCTTTTTGCCGCGAAAAGGCACCGGAGCAAGATAGGGGGAATCCGTTTCCACTAGGATACGGTCCATCGGTACGCTGGCAACCACGTCGCGCAAATCTGCAGCATTTTTAAACGTGATAATGCCGGAAAACGAGATATAAAAATTCAGATCCAGCGCCGCATGCGCCATCTCGCGACTCTCGGTAAAACAATGCAAAACACCCGCAACGTCGGGGTCGGATGCTTCGCGGATGATGGCCAGGGTATCTTCCCGCGCGTTACGGGTGTGAACGATGGCGGGCTTGCCGGTTTTGGCAGCAGCGCGCAGATGGTTGCGAAAACTTTCCTGCTGCGCCGTCTTATTATCTTGCGAGTAGTAATAGTCTAGACCGGTCTCGCCTATGGCGATGACGTTTTCGTTATCTGCCAGTGCGACGAGCGCTTCGCTGGGTTCAACGTTGTCGGACAGATCCAGTGGATGAATACCCACAGAGGCATAAATATCGCTGTTACGACTGGCAATATCAATCACCGCCTGGGCGTTGCCGCGATCGATGCCGATGCACAGCATGCGCTCGACCCCACGCTCACGAGCAGCGTTCAGTGCAGCGTCTAGATCGCCGTTATAGGGGGAGAGATCCAGTCTGTCCAGATGACAGTGGCTATCGATTAACATAATAGATTCCGTTGACCGCCGCCGCACAGGAGGCGATGAGACTTACATGGTGTGTGTTGCCCGTTCCGAGTCGAGCATACCCGCCAGGTATTCTTCAATCTTGCGGTTGGCAATGTCATCATCGCCAATAAACTGAACCCCAATTCCGGGGCTGCGATTGCCCTGTGCGCCGCGCGGTGTGACCCACACTACCTGTCCGGCTACGGGTATTTTTTCAGGCTCTTCCATCAAGGTGAGGAGCATGAATACTTCGTCACCTATCCGGTAGGGTTTATTGGTGGGAATAAACAGACCGCCACCGTTAATAAAGGGCATATAAGCACTGAACAGAACAGACTTGTCCTTGATGTTCAGTGAAAGCATGCCGCCTTTACCGCCGGGGTTCAATGCCATGGGGTTTACTCCTTCCAGATCAGACTGCAAGCATAACGATACTGGGCCTAGACGCCAAGCCCCGCGTTGGCTGACGAGCACACCATCGCCCAGCTCAACAACAGCGATTCGATGGTCAGCTGCCGATTCAACGCAACGCCTCGCTGTACTTGCGCCCGCAGATCCAGTAATTGTTTCTGAAAGGACAATATCGCCGCCGGCGGCCTATCCAGCCAGCGCTGCCATGCGGCATTCACGTCATCAGATTGCTCGGCCATAACAGCCACCAGCAACGCATGGATTCGATGGGCAAACCATTCAAGATAAAAGTCCAGTTCAACTTCTTTCAAGCCATCGACAACCTGCGACAGACTCTGCTCCCCCGCTGCCCATGCCTGCAGCAGAGAGTCACAGCGCTCACGCGCCGCCAGACCATCATTTTCAAACAGGACCTGCGCCGCCAGTGGCCGCCCTCCCGCTTCGCGCAAGCAGGTTTCAGCAAGCGCGGCATCACCCACCGACATTTTAAGCCAGTCCAGCGCGAGCGAAGCATTCGGGGTAGGAAATGGCAACTGCTGACAGCGGGATCGAATTGTCGGCAGCAGGCGAGCCGGCTCGTTACTCACCAATATTAGCACCGTGTCACCACTGGGTTCTTCAAGCGTTTTCAGCAGTGCATTGGCAGTGTTGGCATTCATCGCGTCTGCTGGATGAACCAATACTACTTTGCGACCGCCTGAGCGGTGCGCGGTTTGCGTTGAGAGCGCCACCAGCTCTCGCACCTGATCTACAGCTATTTGTTTTTTGCCCTCGGGGGGCTCAATGATATGCAGGTCCGGGTTATCCAAACCGTAGTGGCAGCTGCGACATTTTCCGCACGCACCCTGATTTTGCGGCTGCTCACACACAAGCCAAGCCATCAACGCCCGCGCAAAACGCAATTTGCCGATACCACCCGGCCCGGACAGCAATAGCGCATGCCCTAGACGGCCTTCACTGTCGGCACCCACCAATTGCTGCCACTGAGATACCTGCCACGGAAGAATCGCCTCAGTCACACGCGACCTCGCCTAAGCGGTTAAGTACCGCAACAACATCTTCGGCTACGGCCTCAACAGTCTGGCTCGCATCAATAATATGAAACCGAGCGGGATCAGCTGCCGCGCGCGCCAAGTAAGCTGCGCGCACCTTTTCAAAAAATGCCAGCGCCTCGTTTTCAAAGCGGTCAAGCTCACCGCGCGCCTGGGCGCGCGCCAGCCCTTCTCTTGGTGGCAGATCCAACAAAATGGTGCAGTCAGGCTGTAAACCGTCATGCACAAGCGATTCAAGCTCGGAGATCACATCCAGCGATAAGCCTCGCCCGCCGCCCTGATAGGCATAAGTAGCATCAGTAAAACGATCACTCAGCACCCATTCACCACGCGCCAGCGCCGGCTTAATAACTTGCGCAAGATGTTGCGCGCGGGCAGCAAAAACCATTAATAGCTCGGCCTTGGGATCCACTGATTCATCCCGGGGGGCCAGCAATAACTCACGTAGCTGCTCTGCCAGTGGCGTACCCCCGGGCTCGCGGGTTTTCACGTATGGGATGGCGTGATCTTCGAGCCACTTCACAATGGCCGCGAGATTCGTCGACTTGCCGACCCCTTCAGTGCCTTCCAGCGTTATGAATTTACCTTTCACCCAGTACCCTTTGAATTGAATTGTCGGCCCGCCAACGCCCAGTCAACCGGCATCGCCTGTGGCCATTTTGTACCGCATGGTCGAACTTACTGCGGTGCAGATCGATAATCTTCGCGGCGTTTTAACTGGTAGTCTCGCACTGCCTGTCGATGCTGATCCAGTGTTTCCGAAAATTGGTGGCTGCCGTCACCTTTGGCCACAAAGAATAACGCGCCGTCTTGCAGTGGATTCAGAGCTGCATGAATGGCAGCCTGCCCCGGCATAGCAATGGGAGTCGGCGGCAAGCCACTGTGACGGTAAGTATTGTATGGATTGGTAGCATCCTTGAGATGGCGCGAGCGAATGTTTCGCCTTTCGTCCTGCGGTAATCCATAAATTACGGTCGGATCTGTCTGCAGTCGCATATTTTTCTGCAAGCGAGTTACAAAGACACCCGCAATACGGTCGCGCTCGTGCGGCTGGCCAGTTTCCTTTTCAACAATAGACGCCATTATCAAAGCGTCATAAGGCGTTTCATAAGGCAGACCTTCGGCACGACGTGCCCATTCCGTCTCAACTACCTGCACCATTTGCTGATACGCGCGAGACAGAATACCCACATCTGTCGCCCCCCGGACAAAACTGTAGGTATCCGGGAAAAACAAACCTTCTGGGTGCGCGTTCAGAGGTGACTCTACCCCGATCTGTGACCACACCGTTTTCTGCGGGTCATAATGCTGTTCCAGGTTCGGGTGATTGCTGAGATAATTCAGCACCTCCGCAAAGGTCCAGCCCTCAATCAGCGTAGCCCGGTATCGCACCACGTCGCCACGGGTTAGCAAGTCGACCAGGTCGTAGCTATTCAGGCCACTATGCAGCAGGTATTCCCCTGACTGTATAGCTCCTTCAGTTTCTGACAATCGCGCATAAAGATTCAGCACAATGGGCGGAAAACCGATCAGTCCTTCCGCCTCGAGGCGTGCGCTCATTTCGGAAAAACCGGTTCCGGACTCAATCATTAGCATATAGTCCGACGACGCAATATTGAGCGGCTGAGCCAGGTTGTGATTAGCCCACAAGACGCCCAGCGCACCCAGGGTCCCCACGGCAAGCGCCACTGCAAAACACCGTTTGATCCATTTAACCATACCAGACGGATTCCAAACCTTTTTGCAGTTGCTGACAAAGTCGTGATGACGCGTAGTGAAAACAGTCCAATTGCCGCACCGGCCACAGGCCAATCAGGCTGTTGCAGTAAAACAATTCATCGGCCTTATACAGATCATTCAATCCCAATCTGACCTCGGACACAGGGATTCCCAGTTGCTGCGCCAGCGCCACCACCTTGGCGCGGGCGACACCTGCTACACCGGCACGATCCAGACGCGGCGTCAGCAGTCGCCCCTTTGCACCCACAAAAAGATTAGAGGATATGCCCTCTATCACAGCGCTGGATTCTGACAACATAAGTCCTTCCGGAAACGCCACGGGGTCGCGCTCACCACGCGCCAATATATTCGGCAATCGATTGGTGTGTTTAATCCCTGCCAGATCTGGCTGCTCAGGTAGCCGCGTGGTCGCAACAAAGCTTCGTATACCTTGCTCCCAATGCTGCCTGGGAGGCACGGCATAGGCCGATAGTTGCAGGTAGCGGTGGCAGCGCCGGGTTGCCGGCCGATAGCCTCGCTGCCCATCGCTACAGCGGCTTAGGCAAATTCGCAGAACACCGCAGGTTAACGGCTGTGCATGCAGCGCAGCCGCAATCTCGGCACTGAGCTTCTCCGAATAATCCATACCCAGGCGCTCACATCCTCGCGCCAGTCGCGCGAGATGCTCGTCAAGCCACACCGGCACAGAATGTCGCACCAGTATGGTCTCAAACAAAGCATCACCCAACGACCAGCCGCGATCATCCAACGGCAGTGCGGTGACAAGTCGGCCATTGTGCCACATCAAAACGTTGCCACGCTCAATCAAGCTTGCCGAACAGCAAACTGCCGTTGGTTCCACCAAACCCAAAGGAATTTGATATTACCCGCTCAATGGCAATGGACTGCGCGGTATGTGGCACAAAGTTTAGATCGCAATCCTGATCAGGATTGTCCAGATTGATCGTAGGCGGTGCGATTTGATCCCTAATTGCCAGCACCGAAAAAATTGCTTCAACCGCCCCGGCCGCACCGAGCAGGTGTCCGACCATTGACTTGGTTGAGCTGACCGCCAATTGGTGAACCGCTTCGCCAAACACGGCTTTGATTGCCCGCGCCTCAGCAATATCGCCAGCGGGCGTCGACGTGCCGTGTGCATTAATATATTGAACGTCCGCCGGAGTGACACCGGCATCTGACAATGCGGCCTGCATGGCGCGGGCCGCACCGTTGCCGTCTTCCGGCGGCGAAGTCATGTGAAAAGCATCGGCACTCATACCAAACCCCTGCAACTCCGCATAGATTCTGGCGCCGCGCGCTTTCGCAAACTCCAACTCTTCAAGCACCAGCACGCCGGCACCATCACTCAATACAAACCCATCCCGGTCTTTGTCCCAGGGGCGCGACGCTGCCTGCGGGTCATCGTTGCGGGTAGACATTGCTCGTGCCGCAACGAAACCACCGAGCCCCACCGGCGTCGTAGCTAATTCGGCGCCACCAACAACCATGGCATCCGCGTCACCATAGGCAATCATGCGCCCGGCCACACCGATATTGTGTGTGCCCGTAGTGCAGGCGGTCGATATTGCTATATTCGGTCCGCGCATGTTGTAGCGGATGGACAGAAGACCACCGAGCATATTGATAATTGCGCCCGGAACCGTGAAGGGAGACAGTTTGCGGGGGCCCGAGCTGTCGAGAATATGTCGGCTTTTTTCAATTAGGCCTATTCCACCGATACCCGAACCAATAGCGGCTCCAATTCGGTCCGCATTATCGTCAGATATCTTCAGACCACTATCGTCCAAAGCCTGAATGGCCGCCGCCATGCCGTAATGAATAAAGGGGTCGAAGCGCTTCGCTTCTTTCGCATCCATGTAGGGCGTAACATCAAAATCGCGAATGGAGCCACCAAATTGGGTGGCAAACGGGCTGGCATCAAAGTGCTCGATTGGCGCAATACCACTTTTACCCGCACAAATGTTTTTCCAGGTCTGCTCAAGTGTGTTGCCCAACGGGGTCACCATCCCCATGCCGGTAACGACCACTCTTCTTTTAGACATTATTTGCCCCTGTAAATCCTGTTGCGTTGGCGCCATTTTCGCATCTTTTGGCGCCAGGAAAAATCTGCCACGCGGTTTTACCGCCGTAATCGCCACGCGGACAACATCACAATGCGCCGCCCGCCCCAGCAAAGCCTGCCGCTTTTTCGTGCGGCAAAAAAAAAGCCGCTCTATTAAACAATAGAAACGGCTTCTTGTGACCAGCTACGCCTTGACGGCGTTAGATTACTGGAGGTTTTCCTTGATGTAATCGATGGCCAGTTTAACTGTGGTGATTTTTTCAGCTTCTTCGTCGGGAATTTCGGTTTCGAACTCCTCTTCCAGCGCCATCACCAGCTCAACGGTATCCAGAGAATCCGCGCCCAGATCTTCTACGAAAGAAGCTGACTCCTGAACGTCCTCTTCCTTAACGCCCAGCTGCTCAGCAACAATCTTCTTGACGCGTTCTTCAATGCTACTCATGTCGTTATTGACTCCTAGTTTAATGAATCGGTATTTGACGGTCTTTACTGGCATATCTGCACTAACAGCTGCCGTGTAGAAAACCCGTATAAACTACCACCCAAAATCAGGTCGGCATTGTACCCCGTGATTTTCGATTTGTGCACAGGATTTTACTGAATTCGACCCATTTCTGACAAAAATATTAGTACTGACAAATGTTTACGCCATATACATGCCGCCGTTGACGTGAATAGTATCACCGGTGACATAGGCTGCAGCATCACTCACCAGAAAAGCCACCACACCAGCAATTTCTTCCGGCTGACCCAGTCGCGCCAGCGGAATCTGGGCGGACAGCGCCTGACGCTGCTCTTCGGGTAGTGTGGCTGTCATGTCGGTATCAATAAAGCCCGGCGCCACACTATTTACGGTGATATTACGCGAGCCAACTTCTCGCGCCAGGGCGCGGGAAAAGCCATCCATACCGGCTTTGCTGGCCGCATAGTTAGCTTGCCCCGCATTGCCCATTGAGCCAACCACTGAGCTGATATTTACAATACGCCCCCAACGGGCCTTAGTCATGCCTCGCAGGCAGGCCTTGCTCAGACGGTACAGTGAGTTGAGATTGGTATCGATTACGTCGAACCATTCTTCCTCTTTCATCCGCATCATAATGTTGTCTTTGGTTATACCAGCATTGTTTACTAGCACAGTTGGAGCACCAAACTGCGTATTGATCGCTTTGATAACAGCCTCAACCGAATCGGTGTCTGCCACATTAAGGGTCATACCGCAGCCCGCATTACCGGCTTCTTTCAAATAAGCTGTAATTGCTTCAGCCCCACCGTCGGTGGTGGCTGTACCAACCACGATCATTCCCTGCTCTGCCAGCGACAAGGCGATAGCCTTGCCAATTCCACGACTTGCACCGGTCACCAGTGCAATTTTGTCACTCATAAAGCTCTCCTTTGACTCAATTGTGCGGATTAGGCACAGGCTTCCATGGCCTTATCGACACTGGCCGAATCTTCGATATTCAAACAGTTCAGCGGTTTGTGAATGCTTTTGTTCAGACCGCTAAGCACCTTGCCCGGGCCACATTCAACGGTGGTCTCCACGCCGGCATCGACCATTGTCTGCACGCAGTCTACCCATTTCACCGGGCTGTAGAGCTGCTTGACCAGCAACTCGCGAATCGCCGCTTCACTGCTTTCAATCTTCGCATGCACATTGTGCACCACCGGCACGGCAGGGCTTTGCCACTGAATAGCGTTGATAGCCTCACTGAGCTTCTCCGCTGCCGGCTGCATCAGGGAGGTATGGAAAGGTGCACTGACAGGCAGCGGCATAGCTCGCTTGGTGCCCGCCTCCTTCAAAGCTTCTATCGCCTTATCGACTGCAGCGACTTTGCCCGCAATCACCACCTGACCGGGCGCATTGAAATTTACAGCCTCCACCACACCTGCATCTGCGCACTGAGCACATATATCTAATATGACCTGGTCATCCAGGCCTAGCACTGCCGCCATTGACCCTTCACCCACGGGCACAGCGGTTTGCATAAATTGGCCACGGGCGCGCACCAGCTTTACCCCATCGGCAAAAGACAGGCTGCCGGCACACACTAGCGCAGAAAATTCGCCCAGACTGTGCCCTGCCATATAGGAGGGCTGGGCGCCACTGCGCGCCTGCCAGACCCGCCACATAGCGACACTGGCCGTCAGCAACACCGGTTGAGTGTTTTCAGTGAGATTCAACGTTTCCTGCTCGCCGCTCTGCACCATGGCCCACATATCGTAGCCCAGGGCATCGGATGCTTCTTGAAATGTTTGCTTTACGACCGGTTCGCTTTCCGCAATCTCGGCCAGCATGCCGACCTTTTGCGAGCCCTGACCGGGAAATACAAACGCCAATCCTTTCGTCATTGTTATACCTTTCCTGTATGTCAGATTTAAGACTGTGTGAGTTGCTCTGCGATTCGCCGGGGTAGCTCCTGCTCTACCGCTCTGGCGGCATGGCGAATCGCGCTGTAAAAGCTTTTTTTACTGGAGCTGCCATGACTTTTCACTACCACACCATTAAGGCCCAGCAGGGCAGCACCGTTATACTCGTCGGGGTTTATATCGTTTTTAAAATCCTTGAGCAGCGGCTGTACAAATAGACCGCTGAGCATGCCGTACCAGCTGTCACTGAAGCGATTTTTGAGCTGGCGACCAATATAGGATGCCGTGCCCTCACAAACCTTCAGCGCAACATTGCCGACAAAACCATCGCAGACAATGACATCGGCGCGGTTGGTAAAGAGGTCGAAGCCTTCCACATAGCCGGTAAAATTGACTCCAGCCTCACCCTCCAGAAGTGCGGCCGCCTCGCGTACCAACTCGGTACCCTTACCAGCTTCCTCGCCAATATTAAGCAATGCTACCCGCGGTTTGGCAGCCCCCTTGAGACAGGCAACCAGAGCAGAGCCCATTTGCGCGAACTGCAACAGTTCTTCGGGTCGACAATCGACGTTCGCCCCAAGATCCAGCATATAGGTATCGCCTTTTTCGCCGGGAAGTGGTGCGCACATCGCCGGACGCCTGATACCTGGCAGACACTGCAACTGGAATCGACTAATCGCCACCAACGCACCGGTATTCCCAGCGCTCACCACGCCATCAACCTGGCCGTCACGTAGTAGCTCAATCGCTCGCCACATGGAGGAATCCTGCTTTTTCCGCAGGACCACGGCAGGCGATTCCTCCATGCCAATGACATCAGGGGTATCGATAAGTGTAAATAAAGCGGGGTCGACAGAGCGACGTTGACATTCGTCCAGAATCGCATGCTTCTGGCCAAGCAGTGTCAACTTTAGATGGGGGATTTCTGCGATTGCCTTGGCGGCGGCCGGAAGTGAAGAGCGGAGACCGTGGTCTCCGCTCATGGCATCAATCGCTATAGATGGCATTGCTGCCCAATTTTACTCGTCGTCTTTACCGGCAACAACTTTGCGACCACGATAAAAGCCATCGGCTGTTACGTGGTGACGGCGGTGAGTTTCACCGCTGGTCGAATCCACGGCCAGCGCGGGACCGCTCAGCGCGTCATGTGAACGACGCATATCCCGGCGAGACCGGGTCTTCTTGCTCTTCTGTACAGCCATGGCTAAATGCTCCTCAGCGCTTAATCGCTAGATTTTAAATCTTTCAGAACTGCGAAGGGGTTATCCCGCTCCTCAGCTCCCTCAGGTTCTTCACCGTACTTCACCGGCCCTGCGGGCTGGCACTCCCCGGGTGGGTGGTAATTCGTGAACGGCGTTTCAATAATCAATTCATCCTCTATAAGAGGAAACAGATCCAGCGGCTCTTCGCCAAGAATCACTGAATCAAGCTCGCGAGGCAGCGCCTTTGCCTGCGCTTCCGTCCAGACAATGCCCAGTTCAAACTGCGAACTGATGGAAATTGGCATCGCCTTCAGGCAGCGTTGACACACAACGAACACGTCGGTCGCCAGCGTAGCACTGATACGGTGGATTGATGAATCATCCCGGTAAAAGTGCATTTTGACGTCCACGTCTCCGCGTTCATCGCAGAGTCCCGCCGCAAAGCGTGGAAAATCACTGACGGGTTGGATGCCGGAAAGTTCTACATCAGTGGACGTTAACTTCCGAGCGTCCACCTGTCGGGGCAGAGGCTGTCTTCGCATAGGCGCGCAATCATAGGGCCGAGTCTGCGGTTTGTCAAAGCAAAATCCGCTAAACTGCCCGCAAATCAGTATCTTTAGGAAGATTGAGCGCATGCAGACACCGGATATCGTACTCGCCTCAGGCTCACCCTACCGCGCCGAGCTATTACACCGCCTGGGAATTAGCTTCAGCCGCCACAGTCCCGATATCGACGAAACACCCCGCAGCGGCGAAACACCAGAGGTGCTGGCCCGCCGACTGGCCAAGGAAAAAGCTTTGGCCGTGGCCCAACACTACCCCGAAAGCCTGATCATTGGCTCAGACCAGGTCGCCGCACTCGAAGGCAGCCTCCTCGGGAAACCTGGCACCGCTGCAAAAGCATGCCTCCAGCTTCAGGCCTGCAACGGTAAAACCGTTAGCTTCTATACCGGCCTATGCGTGACTGGCCTGGGAAAAACCGAAACGCGTGTCGATAACTACAAGGTCACATTTCGACAGCTCTCAGCACAACAGATAAGTCGCTACGTTGAGCAGGAACTGCCGCTTGATTGTGCCGGAAGCTTTAAAATGGAAGGCTTGGGGATATCCCTGTTCGAAAAACTGGAAGGAAAAGACCCCAACACCCTGATAGGCCTTCCCCTGATTGAGCTGATAACCCTACTGAATCAGCGTGGTATCGCCATTCCATAGTGACGGGCCAACACATCGTCGAGCTCCCTGAACTCATCGATTATCTGCAGCGGCTGCCACTTCCCAAGCCGCTCTGGTGCGTGCACGCCATAACTAACACCAACACTGGGCATACCAATCCGACGTGCCATTTCCAGATCGTATTCGGTATCCCCCACCATCACAGCCTCGTCGGGCTGAATACGAAATTCCTCGCAAAGCTCGTGCAGCATCGTCGGGTCTGGCTTAGACGCGGTCTCATCCGCGCAGCGAGTGGCTGCAAAATAGCCTGCCATATCCAGATTACCCAAAACCCGCGACAAACCCTTGCGGCTTTTACCCGTAGCTACCGCCAGTCGGGCGCCGCGAGCGCGCAAATCATTTAAAAGCTCCTGCACCCCAGGAAAGAAACTACACGGCGTTTGATCGGCGGCAATAAAGTTACGCGAATAATGCTGCCGAACTTCAAGACGCTTCTGCTCCGACTCTGCCGGATACAATCGGCCAATGGCAACATCCAGACCCAATCCAATAATATTGCGTACCGCGTCATCGGAGGGTGCCGGCAGCTGCGCATCCCTGCCCGCCTGCTGCATACAGGCGACAATCTTCCCCGCAGAATCTATCAGCGTCCCATCCCAATCAAATATCACTACCATTACAATATCTTACGACTCACTATTGATAAATTGCTGGAGATCACTACTGAGCGGGGCCTCCACCTCAACCACCTCGTTATCCAGAGTGAACCGCAGTCGGTGGGCATGGAGAAACAGACGACGCACACCTCGCGCCTGAAAGCGTTGATTCACCTCATCTCGCCCATATTTCCGGTCACCAATGATGGGGTGACCGGCAGCCTGGCAATGCACACGAATCTGATGGGTTCTCCCTGTTACCGGCTTGGCCTCTACCAACGTCGCGCCTTCGAAGCGCTGCACAACCTGATAGCGCGTCAGCGCATATTTTCCATCAGGCGTCGCCTTGACCATGCGCTCGCCGGAGTTCAGCACATTCTTTTCCAGTGGCAACTTCACCTGCTCTTTTCGATTCGACCAGCGCCCTTCCACCAGCGCGAGATAACGCTTATCAACACCATCTCCTCGAAGAAGCCCATGCAACGTCTTGAGAGTACTGCGTTTTTTGGCCAGCATGACACAGCCCGAAGTATCCCTATCCAGGCGATGCACCAATTCCAGAAACTTCGCCTCTGGTCGCATCTTGCGCAACGCTTCAATCAGCCCAAGACTCACCCCACTGCCCCCGTGAACGGCCAGCCCGGAAGGCTTATTGATGATCAGCAAACGCTCATCTTCAAACAGCACCGCGTCACACAACCGGTCTGACAGGGCATCCGAGACAAATGCCGGTGCTTTCTCGCTTGCCGCCGCCATCCGGACGGGCGGAATACGCACCACATCACCAATCTCGAGCTTAAAGTCCGGCTTCACCCGAGCCTTATTGACCCGCACCTCCCCCTTGCGCAGCAACCGGTAAATCCGCGATTTCGGAACACCTTTGAGCACCTTGAGCAGGTAATTGTCTACCCGCTGCCCCTCAGCCCCCTCATCTACGGTAACAAATTGAACAGCCTGAGGCCGCCCGGATTCCATGCCCAAGCTTCGCTTCCTATCTAACTGATTGATCGAACTGAACTTAACTGCTATATTCGCGACAGTAGCCGCTTGGTCTCTCGCGACATCCCACAGGCTGCGCACCTTTTTCTATTAAAAAGGCAAAGAGATCAGAGGCTCAGCAGATTCGTCGACCTGATTCCCGAAGGGGGAAACGTCCGAGCCTGCAAAGCACTGTCTGCACTGTTTACCTACACTGTGGAGAGTAGAGAACAAGCCTGTACAAGCGCGAATGTTACGCTGCTTGTAACGATGTTAACAATGCGAGTGGATTTTACCGCATCGTTACCACGAGAGATATGAGAATTGAGCAAGCGGTGCCGACAGCATCGCGATGGGTTAATCGATCGAGCGCGCAGCCGACAGTAAATTATGAATAGTGAAGTGAAAGAAAACACTCGCGCCGATCTTATCAATCACGCCTTTCCAACAGATTTCAGGGAGTTTTCGCAAGACCCGCTAGATCAGTCCCAAGCCGTTGTAGCACGATCAGTCGTCTCCGGAATTGGGTCTGAAACACTGCCTATGTGCAGGGGTTTGGCGCTACTGTAGTCTGTCTCAGCTCGAGTAACACTGCGGTAAATCCTTCAATTACAAGGATTTACCAAATGAAAAGAATGCTCATTAACGCCACGCAGCCAGAAGAGTTGCGTGTCGCCCTCGTCGACGGGCAGCGGCTTTACGATCTCGACATCGAAAACCGTACTCGTATCCAGAAAAAAGCCAATGTCTACAAAGGCACGATCACCCGCGTAGAACCCAGCCTTGAAGCCGCGTTTGTTGATTTCGGCGCCGAGCGCCACGGTTTTTTGCCACTGAAAGAAATCTCCAAAGAGTACTTCTACCGCTCACCCTCCGAGGTTGAAGGCCGCGTCAAAATCAAGGATGTCGTCAAAGAAGGCACCCAAATCATCGTGCAGGTAGAAAAGGAAGAGCGCGGCAACAAAGGCGCTGCACTCACTACCTTCATCAGCCTCGCGGGCCGCTACATGGTGCTGATGCCCAACAATCCTCGCGCAGGCGGCATATCACGTCGCATTGAAGGCGAAGATCGCACCCAGCTGCGCGAAGCTCTAAGCTCCATCAGCATTCCCGATGGCATGGGCGTGATTGTGCGCACCGCCGGCATTGGCCGCTCTTCTGAAGAGCTGCAATGGGATCTGGATTACCTGCTGCACCTGTGGAGCGCCATCAGCAAAGCCTCAGACGAAAACAAAGCCCCCCTGCTGATCCTGCAGGAAAGCAATGTCATCATTCGCGCCATCCGCGACTACCTGCGCGACGATATTGACCAGGTTCTGATCGACAACGAAACCTCTTTCGAAGAGGCGAAAGCCTTTGTCGAGCAGGTAATGCCTCAATACAAGAACAAGATCCGCCTCTACAAAGACCCGGTTCCTCTGTTCAACCGCTACCAGATTGAAAGCCAGATCGAATCGGCCTTCCAGCGCGAAGTGCACCTACCCTCTGGCGGCTCTGTGGTGATCGACCCAACGGAAGCACTGGTTTCCATCGACATCAACTCCGCACGGGCAACCAAAGGCGGCGATATCGAAGAAACCGCCCTGCAGACCAACCTCGAGGCGGCCGATGAAATCGCTCGCCAGCTGCGCCTGCGTGATATTGGCGGCCTGATCGTCATCGACTTTATCGACATGATGGCGCCGCGCAATCAGCGCGAAGTGGAAACCCGCATGCGTGATGCACTGGAGCCAGACCGCGCGCGCGTTCAGCTTGGCCGGATTTCACGCTTTGGCCTACTGGAAATGTCGCGCCAACGCCTGCGCCCCTCACTGGGCGAAACCAGCGCGAAGGTTTGTCCGCGCTGTGAAGGGCACGGAACCATTCGTGATACCAAATCACTGGCACTGTCTATTCTGCGCCTGCTCGAAGAGGAGGCTACCAAGGAAAAAAGCGCCGAAGTTCGCGCTATCGTTCCAGTGACCGTGGCGTCTTACCTGTTGAACGAAAAGCGCGTGCCGATTCATGAAATCGAAAACCGCGCCGGAGTACGGGTTGTTGTCATTCCGTCCATCAACCTCGAAACCCCACATTTTGAAGTGCAGCGCCTGCGCGAGAGCGACGTTGGCGAGGAAGAGTTGGTCAGCTACAAAATCACCAGCGAACTGGAAACTGCCCAAGAAGAACAGGAAGCCAAAGACGAGGAATTGCCGCCCATTCAACAGGCCGCTGTTTCCGGACTGGCGCCCCGAGCACCCGCCCCCCAGCGCAGCGAGCCGCAAGAGCCTGCAGCAACAGCTACCCCAGCACCGGCTGCGGCCAGCACAAGCCAGGAGAGCGGCCCTGGGCTATTCAAGAAAATAGTGTCCAGCCTCAGCACCTTCTTCCAGGCCGAGGAAATCGATACCCGCGTGGCGCCCACACCAAAGACTGAGCCCACACCTGAACCCGAGTCTGACACGAACAAACCACAGCAGCGCAACCGCAATCGCAACCGTAATCGCAACCGCAACCGTCGCGATGGCGAGGGCCGCAGCAGCGACAACCGGCGCAATCGTGGCGATCAGACAAACGACAGCAGACAGGCTGAAAAGCCCGCTAACAAAAACACCGACAAGCCCAGCGAGCCTCGGCAGAAAGATGACGCTGCAAACGACAACGACAAGCGCGATGAAAATCGCCCGCAGCGCCGTCCAAGCAATCGCAAGCCGCGTCAAAAGAACGATCGCAAGCGCGAGGAAGCCATTGCATTGCCCAACGATGCTGGCACACCCGCTGCCCAGACCGAAGAGCAGCCCAAAGCAGATCCGGTTAGCGCCGAGCAGTCAAAGTCTACGGCGCCGATAGCGCAGCAATCACAATCGCAGGCCGAACCACAACAGGAACAGGCCACCACCAAACCAGAAGTTAGCGACCCCAAACAGGAAACGCATAACTCCAAAGAGGAAACTGTCGAGCCCAAGCCGACGAAAACCGAGCCCAAGCCCGCAGCAACCAGCGAGGAAGAGCCCGCTGAAGCAGCCGCAACTGAGAAACCAAGTACCCCAGCGGTGGAGACAGACGTAGCTGCAGAAAAGGCGCCTGAGGCCGCGCAAGCAACAAAAGCCAGTAGCGCCGCAGCCGAAACGTCGGCACTGGACAACGCTGCCGACGCTTCGCGCGAGGAGCAGCCAGCCCCCAAGCCGGCAGCACAGGCTCCCGTCAGCAAAACGGCAAATGAGCCGGCACCAACTCGGAAAGCAGTTGTTCCACCCGCCGCACGCGGTCGGGCAGCGAATGATCCGCGCGAGAACCCCAAGCCGGTTACACAGGTCAGTATTTCGACCAGTTCGCCTCTACCCGCTGAACTGGACAGAAGCGCCATGGCAAGCCCGGATCCGGATCGGGAGATTCCACCGCGCGCGATCAACGATCCACGCAATCGCTGATTTCAGCACTCCGGAAAATACTGCATTAAACGGCCGTTAGTCACACTAACGGCCGTTTTTCTTTTCTCTCGAATACACAGACTGTAAAAACCGGCTCATTTCAGCATTAACCTCCTCGGCCTGTTCCTGCTGCACCCAATGCCCGGCACCATCAACGATCCGCACTTCCAAACCTGGTACCCGTTCGGCCATAAAGGCGAGCGCACCCTCCCCACTCATGGTTAATACTGGATCATTACTCCCTGCAATAAAGCTCACCGGCACATCTATGGATTGGCCAACGTAACGCTTATTGAGCTGCCAATTGATATCTGCGACCCGATACCAATTCAATGCGCCGCGAAATCCGGTACGCGAAAACATGTCTGCGTACACCGCAAAATCAGCCTGACTGAGCCACGACCACGGCAGATTCATACCTGCCGGCGGTAAAACGTCAAGGTACCCTGCCGTACCCGGGGCCGACGCAAAGCTGCCTAGTAACGCACCCCGAGCACTCAGACTCCAGAACAGTCGACTTAGAAAACGACTACAGTTCGCATCGAGCTCCAGCTCCGCGACACCTGGCGATTGAAAATAGTGGGCGTGAAGAAAATGCTCTTGCGCCACCTGCGAAAACTGCTGCGTAGGCGGCATCGTTGACTGAGCAGGCGCCAACCCTCTGCGACCGTAATAGTCAAAATCGTAGGGCACACTGAGGACCACCAATGCGACTACAGATTCAGGCTCATGCAACGCCATATTCCACACCACTGGCGCGCCGAAATCATGCCCTACAAAAACTGCTCTGGAGCGCCCAAAATGCGCCAGCACAGCAAGCAGATCGTGACGTATATGATCCAGCGAATAGTCCGCCACATCCTCCGGCGCACTGCTGTCGCCATAGCCGCGCATATCCAGCGCCACTGCTACGTAGCCCGCACGCGCAAAATAACGCAATTGATGGCGCCAACTAAAAGCCAGCCCGGGGAAACCATGACAGAAGAGCAACAACTCGCCTCGCCCGTCGCTGTGATCCGCCACTAGGCAGGAAATCTGCTGGTCGCGCCCGACATTGATCGTTTTTCGTTCCATTGCACCGTCGCCTCGGCCACACGCTTTCCCGCGCACTGCTCAGTAGTTAATCAAAAACTCTACTTTCCTTACTAAAGTCACTGAATCGTCTGTTCTTATGCTTGTTTGTCGAAACGAGCTCTGTATAATTGCGGTCTGCCGCGGAGGGGTGGCAGAGTGGTTGAATGCACCGGTCTTGAAAACCGGCGTGGGTTAACGCCCACCCAGGGTTCAAATCCCTGCCCCTCCGCCATCTTTCTCCTAGTACCCAATCCTCTGAACTTCCCAGCAAATCCCGCCTCTAAATCAACAGCTGATTCAAATGCTTAGCGCCCTCCTATAAACCTTGCTTTTGGCGCTGCGCACAGTATGATTTAAGCAATTCGAACCAATCGCGGAGTTTTCGATGCAAGATAGAACCGTCGCTCATTCACCTGCCGGCATTGAAGTCGTCGGGACCAATAAGGTACTGAAAAATACTTACATGCTGCTGGCCATGACGCTTGCCTTCAGCGCATTCACTGCCTTTCTCGCACGCGGCGCAGCCCCACTCAACCCATGGGTGTTTCTGGGCGGCTTTATCGGCCTGTCGTTTCTGGCGCAGATGCTGGCCAACAGCGCCTGGGGCCTGCTCGCGGTATTTGGCTTCACCGGCTTTGTGGGCTATGCCATTGGACCGCTGATCGGTGCTCTCACGCAAAGCAGTGTTGGCTCAGAATTGGTCATGCAAGCGCTGGGTGGTACCGCCGTCATCTTCCTGGGTCTATCAGCCTATGCGATCACCACCAAAAAGGATTTTTCCTTCCTCGCGGGCTTTATCACCGCGGGCGCTATCGTCCTGCTACTGGGTGTCGTCGCCGTGCTGGTCTTCAAAATGCCGGCACTGCACCTGGCTCTTTCTGCCGGCTTTATGCTGTTTTCCAGCGCACTGATCCTGTTTCAGACTGGGCAGATCGTAAATGGCGGTGAGCGCAACTACATCCTTGCGACCATCACGCTGTATGCATCCATTTACAACCTGTTTATCAGCCTGCTGCATATCCTGATGGCCCTGTCTGGTGACGACTAGGTCGCCGGCCATTCAACCGCACCCAAAAGCCCCGGTAATCCGGGGCTTTTTGCACAAATGAAATTTTCCCTGCTTATTCTCGGCTCACCACAATCGTCGCCGGCGGTGGCTTCAGCGCTCAAGTTCGCCCAAGCCAGTATCGCCGGCGGCCACGAGCTGTTTCGTGTTTTTTTCTTTCACGACGCGGTAGCGACCGGCAACCGACTTACCGTCGCGCCACAGGATCAGGCCTGCCTTCCTCTCGAATGGCAAGGCTTCGCGAAGCAACACAACGTGGATATGGTGTTGTGTGTTTCCAGCGCTTTGCGCCGTGGCATTGTCGATCAGCGCGAAGCCGAACGCTATCGATTAGACGGCAGCAACATGCTGGAAGGCTTTGAATTGTCAGGATTGGGCCAATGGGTCGAAGCCATGCTGCTATCCGATCGTATTGTCACATTTGGAGGCTAGCGCATGTCATCGTTGCTCATGATTTGCAGAAAAGCCCCTTACGGCACCAGCTACGCACGTGAAGCCATCGACATTGCATTGGCGGCGAGCGCTTTTGACCTAAACGTTGCAATGCTCTTTACCGATGATGGTGTGTACCAGTTATTGCGCCATCAGGACACTACCGCCAGCGGCAGCAAGAATGTGGAGTCACTTCTATCCTCCCTGCCGCTCTATGACGTGGGACCCCTGCTGGTTAACCAGCAATCACTGGACAGTCGCCACCTATCACAAAAAGATCTTTCTATGCCGGTACAGCTTTGCCAGCCTTCAGAAATAAGCCAGCTGTGTGCCAACTATGACAGGGTGCTGACCATCTGATGGAAGATGCAATCGTACACCTTGTGCAAACCTCGCCCAGCGCTAGCAGCGCCTACCGCGACTGCCTTAGGGTCTGTCACGCCAATGACCACATTGTTCTGATGCATGACGCCGTTTACGCCGGGCAAGGACCCTCAGGGGCGGCCATGAATCTTTATGCACTGCGTGACGAGGTCGCAGAGAGAGGCCTTATCGAGCGCATGCACGCCAGTGTGAAGCTTATCGACTACAGCGAGCTGGTAGAGCTCTGTGCGCAACATCGCCACACGCAAAGCTGGTTTTGATATGCCATTGGCCACCGACGATGAAGGCTACCTGCTTAACCTCGCAGATTGGAACCGTGATGTCGCGACCCAATTGGCTGCAGCCGAATCTATCATCCTGACCCCAGAGCACTGGGAGCTGATAGCACTGATTCAGGCGTTTTATCGCGAGTTTGACCACTCGCCAGCCATGCGCCCTCTGGTAAAATATGCGCAGCAGGAACTCGGGCCGAACAAAGGCAACAGCCTGCATTTTCTGAAACTTTTTCCGGGCAGCCCCGCCAAGTTATTGAGCAAGATAGCCGGCCTGCCCCGCCCTGAAAACTGCCTGTAGGCTTATCAATACCATGTCCGAACACGCATTTGCGCCCTATGTGCGCATTCTGGGAAAAGGTAAAACCGGCTCCCGGTCGCTGGATTTTGAGGAAGCCCAAGAGGCTTTTGGCATGATTCTGCGCGGAGAAGTGGAGCCCGTTCAACTTGGCGCCTTCTTGATGCTTTTGCGCGTCAAGGAGGAAAGTCCCGAAGAATTAGCCGGCTTTGTCAGCGCAGTGCGTGCGCATATCCAACGCCCCAGTTTCCAGGTCGACCTCGACTGGGCAAGCTACGCCGGAAAACGACGGCAACATCCTTGGTACCTGCTGGCAGCACTCACCCTTGCCAAGGCCGGATACCGTGTATTGATGCATGGTGCTGCAGGCCATACCGCCGGACGCTTGTATTCTGAGCAAGCTCTCGGCGCGCTGGGGCATGCGCCCTGCGAAAACTGGGCAGACGCAGAGGCCGCACTAGCCCAAAGTAACTTCGCCTTTGTTCCGCTGCGCAGCTTCTGCGAACCACTGCAGCGCATCATCGATCTACGCAATCTGTTTGGTCTGCGATCACCAGTCAATACACTAACCCGACTCATCAACCCCGTCGGCGCGCGGTGCTCTATGCAAAGTATTTTTCACCCCGCGTATGCAGATAGCCACCAGCGGGCCGCGCAGTTGCTGGGGCAGGAAAATGCCGTTGTGTTTAAGGGCGAGGCCGGCGAGGCTGAACGTCGCCCCGAAGCTGACCTTAAACTGCATCTGCTGCTAAACAACAACCCCACTGTTGAAGAGTGGCCGCGCTTGCTCTCCGGTCGCCAGGATAAACTCGACACTCTGCCTCTGGACTACCTGAAAGCGTGCTGGCAGGGCACCGCTACCGACACCTATGGCGAACAGGCCGTTATCGGTACGCTTGCCATTGCCCTGCGTGCACTGGGCAAGACCACCAAACCCGACGAGGCCCATCGCCAAGCCAATGATCTTTGGCAGTCGCGCCTGGGCCAGCGCATTTAACTATTGCCTATTGAGCCACCAATGCCACTTAGTGATTTCAACCCCGCCAACTACAATGAACTGCTGAAGGAAAAGGTTGCACGCATAACACCGGAGTTTAAAGCTTTAGGGGCACCGGAAGCCGACATTTTTCCATCTGCACCAGATCATTTTCGGATGCGTGCAGAGTTTCGAATTCAACACATTGACGGCGAGCCCCGTTATGTCATGTTCCGCAAAACCGGCGACCGCAAGGCAGTCGTCATCGAGCACTTTCCAATTGCCTGTGAACGTATCGCCAACGTCATGGAGCCCTTGCGACAAGCCATCGCGCAATCCGAAGCTCTGACGCACCGTCTGTTTCAAGTCGAGTTTCTGTCCGGACTCAGCGGCGAATTGCTCGTGACACTGATCTATCACCGACCACTGGACGATGCGTGGCAACAAGCAGCCCAAACATTAATGGAAGCCTTTTCAATCTCAGTGATCGGTCGCAGCCGTAAACAACAACTGGTCCTGAACAAGGCTTTTATCACCGAAACGCTACACGCTGACAATCGCGACTTTACCTTCAGGCACTATGAGAACAGCTTCACCCAACCTAATGCACGGGTAAACGAGCAAATGATCAGCTGGGCCTGCAAACAGGTGAGTGGTGCCAGGGACGATGACCTGCTGGAACTGTATTGTGGATGCGGCAACTTTACCTTGCCCCTGTCGCGCTATTTCGACAAAGTGCTTGCCACAGAGGTTTCCAAAACCGCTACCCGAGCAGCCATTGAAAACTGCGAAATAAACGCTATAAGCAACATTGAATTTGCCAGGCTGTCGGCGGAAGAAATCTCTCAAGCGCTGAAAAAAGTACGCCCCTTTCGCCGATTAGCGCACCTCGACCTTGACGATTACAAGCTCAACACTGTTTTCGTCGACCCTCCGCGCGCTGGCCTAGACGACTTTACCCGCGAGTTTATCGGCGGGTTTGAGCGAATACTGTATATATCCTGCAACCCGGTAACCCTGGCGCGCGATTTAATGTATTTGTGCCAAGATCATCACATACAGTCACTGGCTTTTTTCGATCAGTTTCCCTATACAACACATATGGAATGTGGCGTTTTTTTGGAGCGTAAAACCCTATGACAACCCGATTCAGTGAATCCCAGCTACAAGACGTAATGGCGGAACTGCCAGGCTGGACTGTGCGCGAAGACAAGCTCTACCGTCAGTTCAAATTCCGGGATTTTGTAAGCGCCTTTGGCTTTATGTCACAGGTTGCCATGCTTGCAGAAAAAATGGACCACCACCCCGAATGGAGTAACGTCTATAACCGGGTAGATATCGAATTGACCACTCATGACCTGGGCGGCATCTCGATGCGCGATATCACACTCGCCAAACAGATTGACGAGCACTTCACCACCGAAACTAACTAAACTGCACCCCATATTTGAGCAGCTGGCGCGGCATAACATCGTCGAGCTGCTCAATATCCTCCGGGTGCAACTCAATACTGTTCAACCCTAGTTTTTTGTATATCTCAGCGCGCCGCATCTGGGCTTTCAAGGACGTTGGGCTCGCATCAGTCGCCCAAAAGTCGATATAGACTTGCTGCCCTGGCAAAAAGAAATCCGCTACCAGATTTTCCTCTACGGGCAAGGTGCGTCTGGTTGCATGCAACACCCCGGCGAGATAGAGCCACTGGCAGATTTGCTGTAGCTCAGATCGCTCATGCGTGTGCCCATCAATGCTGACGACGCCCTTCTCACCCGCAAACAAGTCGTTTTCCATGTCACGCGAGCCCGCACAAGCCACTTCCTGTAATCGCCTTTTCAGCACGCTGTTGTCTGTTACGGTCTCCGGCCAAAGCACATAGAGCATGTCACTCTGACGGTTTTCCAGCTGCACCCCACCCTGCTGCTTACCGCTCGGCAGCAGCATCCAACCATGAGCATCTCGGCGCTGCCAGCCCAGCTCCGCCAACACCCGATTGACGGCCCGGCCGCTAAGCCCGTGCGGTTGCCCCAGCGCAGCCCCGGACAGCATTTTATTGTCTTCCAGCGCCCGCAGCATCGGGTGCTCTTCAAGCGAAACCGGCCAGACAATGTAGCGACCATAGCGCTTACTGTTGCGGTACTCACCACCTTCAAACTCACCTTTGGGCGTCAACGCCCAGCCATCCGCCACTTTGCGAATCCAGTCGTAGTCTTTCAGGGTGCCAAATAATTGTTGAACCGGCACTTCAAGCGCCTTTGCCAGTGCGGTTGTGGAAACCTTGTCGTCACTCATGGTCAGGGCCAGTTATTGAGATCACTGAAGATTACTGGATATACATCCAATAGACAATCAAGCGGACCTCGAACACAGACGGCCAACACTAGCTCGGTTCGTCCTCGTCGACAGGGATATCCTCCAGCGCCAGATTACTCAACCGGGAACTACCCTGGCCGCCACCGGAGTCCAACTTGATTCGAAGTCGCAGATTGTTCGCAGAGTCTGCATTTTTTATGGCTTCGTCCAGCGAAATACGACCTTCTTTGTATAGTTTAAACAGCGCAGAATCAAAGGTTTGCATTCCCAGCTGCTCGGACTTTTCCATGATTTCTTTAATGCTGTCGAGCTCACCTCGCAGTATAAGCTCCTGAATGGTGGCAGTGCCCAGCAAGACCTCCACCGCCGCTGCGCGCTTGCCGTCCACCGTGCGCACCAGTCGCTGTGAAACAAAGGCGCGCAAGTTCATCCCCAGATCGGTGAGCAACTGGGTGCGCCGCTCCTCTGGAAAGAAGTTAATAATACGATCAAGGGCCTGGTTGGCATTATTGGCATGCAGGGTTGAAATGGCCAAGTGGCCCGTTTCTGCAAAGGCCAGCGCATGCTCCATGGTTTCCCGGTCACGGATCTCACCAATCAGAATCACATCCGGCGCCTGCCGCAGGGTGTTCTTGAGCGCCGCGGCAAAGGAGCGAGTATCAACGCCCACTTCGCGTTGATTGATAATAGATTTCTTGTGCTTGTGCACAAATTCGATGGGATCTTCAATGGTGATGATGTGGCCACCGCTGTTGCTGTTTCGGTGGTCAATCAGCGCCGCCAATGACGTGGATTTACCGCTGCCTGTGCCACCCACAAAGAGCACCAGGCCACGTTTTGTCATAATCACATCTTTCAGGACTTCCGGCAGTTTCAGGTCGTCGAACTTGGGAATCTCGGTGACAATGTTGCGCGCAACAATCGATACCTCATTGCGCTGCTTGAAGATATTGATACGAAATCGACCCACGCCTGGCACAGAGGTTGCTAGATTCATCTCCAGCTCCCGCTCAAAAATTTCCTGCTGCTCTTCGTCCATGATCTCGTTTGCAATGTCCTTGATCTGCCCAGCCCCCAGCCCCTCCTTGGATAGCGGCTTCAACACCCCCTGAAACTTCGCACACGGCGGTGCGCCGGTACTTAGGTAAAGATCTGAACCGTCATTTTTGGCGAGAATCTTCAGGTAATCGGTGAATTGCATACGCGCGAATCCCCTACTGCTTATTGTTGGTGTTGGAGGCCCGACATTTTCCCCCTATTTAAGGCTCGATGCCAGCGCAGATAGGCTGACGAACTCGGCGCGCGCATCTACACTTCAGGGAAAGCCACAGTGTGCGGGGCTATTACGTGGGACAGGAAATTGAGAGCTGCGAATTTACGACAGCCGATTTTATGGCGTTTAAGAGCCAACTGTCGCAGGAGACCGCCCTGCTTCGGGAATGGCTGGAGTCAGGGCGAACCGACAGCCACACCGGCACATCTGGCCTGGAGCTTGAGGCGTGCCTGATTGATAAGCACCTGCGGCCAGCCAGCCAAAATGAGCTCCTCATCAAATCACTGAACGACCCGATGGTGGTGCCGGAACTGGCTAAATTCAATATCGAAGTGAATACCCCGCCGTTCGCCGCTGACACCAATATGCTTAGCGCTATTGCGAGCGCGCTAACCGAGCGCTGGAATCATTGCCTACAGGTGGCAGCCCAGCATAACCTCGACCTTTGCCTGGCCGGCGTACTACCAAGCTTACGCGATGACGACCTGCATATGGGCAACGTCTCGCCGCTGCGACGCTACCAGGCACTCAACCAGCAAATCCTGAAAGGTCGACGCTTTCGCCCCCTGGACATTCATATAGAGAGCGACTACGACTCGCTGACTGTGCAACACAACGATGTCATGACTGAAGCATCCACGACCTCTCTACAAATCCATCTGCAACTGGCACCCGACGACTTCGCAGCTTACTACAACGCAAGCCTGCTCGCCTCTGCACCTCTAGTCGCGGCCTGCGCAAACTCTCCATTGGTCTTTGGCAAGTTACTGTGGGATGAAAGCCGGATACCCCTGTTTGAACAATCGGTCGCAGTACCGTGTTTTCTCGGCGAACACGGCGAAGTTGTGCAGCGCGTAAACTTTGGCAGTAGCTACATGAAGCATTCTGTTATCGAGATTTTCGAAGAAAATATGGTGGCCTACCCGGTACTGCTCCCCTTCCTTTTCAATCAAAACCAGAATGCACCCTTTGCTCACCTCCAGCTTCACAATGGCACCATCTGGCGGTGGAATCGGGCATTACTGAAGGTGAACGACCAATCACAACTGCAATTCAGGTTGGAACACAGAACACTGCCAGCGGGACCAACGATCACTGACTGCGTAGCAAATATCGCCTTCTTTTACGGCCTTGTCGGATGGCTCGCACACAGAAGACCGGCGATCAGCTTTGCCGCTGCAAGACAAAACTTCTATCGCGCGGCGCGTTACGGTCTGCGCGCCAAATTAAGCTGGGACGGCCGCGAGCAGGTGCCACTGGACAAACTACTGCTCGACGAGCTGATCCCTGCTGCCAGAAAGCACATGGAAACGGTCGGCTTTGACCGTGCCGACGCCAACTACTATGTAAACGAAGTGGTCGGTGAACGCGTGCGCCGCCAACAAACCGGCGCCATATGGCAACGCAACTTCTATCTGTCGCATAACCGAAACTTGCAGCACTTGATGGCGGCTTATCTGGAAAACGGCAAACGGGGAGCGGTGTACACGTGGTAGCACTCTCATTACTCACAACCCTTCCGGAACGCCTGTTGAATTGTCGCGCCACTGAGCTACACGCCATACTGGGCGGGCCGACACTGATCCACCTGAAAGGTAAGCAAGCTGCACCACTGTTCGTTTCCATTTTGCTTCACGGCAATGAAACAACGGGCTTGCCCGCTGTACAGGCTTTGTTGAAATCCAAGGCAAGCCTGCCAAGAGATCTGATCATCTTTGTCGGCAATACTGCCGCCGCTGAAAAGGGTGCAAGAAGGCTGAAAAACCAGCCGGACTACAACCGGATCTGGGCTGGGGGAGAACTGGCTGAACACCGCCTGGCCCAGCAGGTACTTGATTACGTTGCTAACACCGGCCCGGTTGCCGCCGTCGACATACACAACAATACCGGAAGAAATCCCCTATACGCCTGTATAAACCATGTCGACAGACGCTTTGTGAGCCTGGCCCAGTCTTTTAGTAACACTATCGTCTTTTTCTCCGAGCCTCATCAGGTACTGGCCAACAACATGGCCCGATACTGCCCCGCCGTTACCCTCGAGTGCGGATTGGCCGGCGAACCCTCAGGCATTGAGCAGGCGATTGCGACGCTGGAATTCGGACTTTACGGTGACCTGGACGTCGCCACGTCTGAGTTAGAGGATTGCTCGGTATTTCACACGGTGGCAAGAATGCGCGTCCCGGCAGACAGCAGCATTCATTTTGCCGACTCTCCGTCCAGCGCAGATTTCACCCTGCCAATGTCGCTGGATAACTGGAATTTCACCCGACTGAAACCCAATACGCACTTTGCCTACTGCAACAGTGAACATGCGACCCTGAGTGTTTCAAATGATGCAGGACGCGATGTCACTGGCGAGTATTTTTATCGTGACGGCAATCGATTGTTCACGCGTCGTCCCTTTATACCATCGATGCTTACGCTCGATGAAAAAGTGATACAACAGGATTGCGTGGGATATATTATGGAACCCTACCCGTTGGCAGGATAGGCTATCCGACCTGCCTGGACACAGACAGGTCGGAAGTCAGGTCAGGAAAGCAAGGCTGATGCGGCGGCGTTTCTTGCGGCGCCGGCGTTAATATTGGCTCCCTCTTCGATCAATACGGCTTCCAGCGCATCGAGGCAAAGCGATACATTTTCGGCATTGGCACTATGCCCCATCAAACCGATGCGCCACACTTTACCAGCCAACGCCCCCAGACCCGCACCTATCTCAAGGTTGAAATCCTTTAACAACTTGCCTCGCACGGTAGCATCGTCGATACCTTCAGGAATAGTGACTGCATTGAGCTGAGGCAAACGGTAATCAGCGTCAACCACGAAGCCGATACCCAGAGCCTCCAGACCCGCTGCAAGTGCTGTGTGCATCTTCGCATGCCGCGCCCAAGCATTCTCCAAGCCTTCTTCGCGCAGAATAACCAGCGCCTCGTGCAGACCATAAAGCGCATTAATCGGCGCCGTATGGTGATAGGCACGCTTGGCACCGCCGCCCCAATAACCCATGACCAGATTCATATCGAGAAACCAGCTTTGCACAGGTGTTTTGCGATTGCGTATAACGTCTGCTGCTTTATCGCTAAAGGTGACCGGTGACAGACCTGGCGTACAGGACAGGCACTTTTGCGTTCCGGAATACACCGCATCAAGCCCCCACTCGTCGACCTTTAGCTCCACTCCACCAAGCGATGTAACCGTATCGACGATCGTCAGACAGTCGTGCTTTTGAGCTAAGGAGGCCAACGCCTGCGCATCTGAACGCGCACCGGTAGACGTTTCAGCGTGAACAAAACACAGCACTTTTGCATCAGGGTTGGCCACCAATGCAGCTTCTACTTTAGCGGGATCAACAGGCTTGCCCCAATCGTCCTCAACAGTTACTGCGGTAGCACCGCAACGCGTAACATTTTCAACCATGCGATTGCCGAATACACCGTTGATGCAAACGATGGCTTTATCGCCGGGCTCCAGCAAGTTGACAAAACAGGCTTCCATACCCGCAGAGCCAGGGGCTGAAACTGGCAGCGTCAGCTCATTTTTGGTCTGAAAGGCATACTGAAGAAGCTGTTTGATCTGGTCCATCATCTCGATAAACTGCGGATCGAGATGACCAATAGTGGTTCTGCCCAGAGCTTCCAGAATGCGCGGATTCACATCAGACGGGCCGGGCCCCATCAAAGTACGTGCAACAGGTTTAAAAGAACTGATCATGCTGTCTCCTTACTCGGTAAGCTATCTGTCAGGCCGGCAATGCCAGCCGGATGTATTCCGGGCATCACTGCCGCGCCAATCGTCTAAAGGGTCTACTGTTTTCATGCGAAGAACGCAGCGGATTAATATCCAGACCACCTCGCCGTGTATAGCGGGCGTAAACCGTCAGTGCTTCAAGGTTCAGGCGCCGACTGATATCTGAAAACATACGCTCAACACACTGCTCATGAAATTCGTTGTTCTGGCGAAAGCTGGTCAGATAAGCAAGCAGCGATTGAGGATCTGGCAATTCTCCACGACACTCTAACTCTATGGTGGCCCAATCTGGCTGCCCGGTAACGGGACAACAAGAGCGAAACAGCTCGGAAAAGTAACGAGCCTCACCACGTTTGCCCGAACGTTTAATCAACGCTGCATCTGGCGATGCTGCAATATCTGTCAGTGACAGGCCATCCAGGCAGATTCCATCGGCTGCACTCACGGCATAACGGTCAGCCCAAGTTGCGGGCAATAGCACCTCTACCACGACTTCACCATCAACCACTGCAGATAAATCGCCCCGTAGTGTTTCCGTCAACTTCTCCAGCGAATCAAAGCGTGTCGAGTTCAGGGAATTCAGGTACAGCTTGAACGATTTTGACTCTACCATATGCGTAGAGTCAGCCGAAAAAACAAACTGCCCGCAGGCTACCTGCGGCTTTCCGTCAGCGTCGAGCCACGACAGCTCATAAGCATTCCAGCAGTCACTGCCGCGCATGGGCAACGTGGAAATCTCCAGCCCGGCTCGCCCCTGAGCGCGCGGAATAGGTCTCAACTGCCCTGGATCATACTGATCCGGGTACTGCGTGTGCTTGCCTAACGGCAGATCACGAAAATCGACCATTTACTGTCTCAGGCGTTTGCTGTTTGCCAGCAGGTGCATACAGTACACGTAAGCTAAAACGGTAAAGCACAATACCATGATGAATGCCCAACCCACATTTACATCGGAAACCCCGAGAATGCCGTAGCGAAATGCGTTCACGATATACAGCATGGGGTTAAGCTTTGACACGCCAGCCCAGAAATCTGACAGCATATCGATGGAGTAAAACACGCCCCCCAGATACGTTAGCGGCGTGAGCACAAATACGGGCACAATGGATACATCATCAAAACTGTTAGCAAACACAGCGTTGATAAAGCCTGCCAACGAGAAAAATACGGAGGTTAACGTAACAATGGCAATCGTTACCCAAACGCTATGTAGGTTCAACTCAGTAAAAAACAGCGACAACAAGGTTACGATCAAGCCCACCAGCAAGCCGCGAGCCACACCACCAATCACATACCCCCACAGAACGATGCTGTTCGACATGGGAGAAACCAGTATTTCCTCGATAAAGCGCTGAAACTTTGCTCCGTAGAATGACGACACCACGTTGGCATAGGAATTGGTGACGACCGACATCATGATTAACCCGGGAACGACAAATTGAATGTAATTGAACCCACCCATTTCACCGATACGAGAACCGATCAGCGTACCAAAAATCACAAAGTACAATGTCATGGTAATAGCTGGCGGCAACAGCGTTTGCATCCAGATCCGCATGAAACGACGCACTTCCTTGCGCACGATAGTCAGAAAGGCTATCCACTTCTCGTTAAAGCTCATGCTTTCCCCCCTTGCGCCAACAAACCGACAAACAATTCTTCCAGCCGATTGGCCTTGTTCCGCATGCTGGTGACCTGTAATCCCGCTCGTGTCAGCCGGTCAAACACCTCATTCAGACTCACTGACTTATCAATGCTCAGCTCAAAAGAGTGCTCGTCGATACGATGCGCCTCAAAACCTTCCACCTGAACTGGATCGGGGAGCTCTCCGGCCACATCAAAGATGAAGACCTCACGCTGCAATTGCTTCAGCAACACTTTCATATTGGTATCTTCGATAATCCGCCCCTGATCTATTATACCGATATGGCGACACAGGCTTTCAGCCTCTTCCAAATAGTGTGTCGTCAGAATAATCGTAATGCCCTGACGGTTAATATCCCGCAGAAAATCCCACATCGAACGACGCAGCTCTATATCAACACCGGCAGTGGGCTCGTCGAGTATCAGCAGCTTAGGCTCATGCACCAAAGCCCGGGCTATCATCAGACGACGCTTCATACCGCCTGAAAGCATGCGCGCTGCGTCGTGCCGCTTGTCCCACAGCCCAAGTTTCTTCAAGTATTTTTCAGTTCGCTCTTCCGCCAGTTTGCGCGGCAGACCGTAATAACCTGCCTGGTTACGCACAATGTCCCACAGTGATTCAAAATTGGAGAAATTGAACTCCTGCGGGACCAAACCGATAAATTTCTTTGCCTGAGCAGGTTCCTCAGTAACGGACTTCCCAAACACGTGCACGTCGCCGCCCGATTTCTTGACCAGCGAGCAGATAATGCCTATGGTGGTCGACTTGCCAGCACCGTTAGGCCCCAGCAAGGCGTAGAAATCCCCCTGCCCAACATCAAGGTCTATACCCTTAAGGGCCTCGAAGCCGTTGTCGTAGGTTTTGCGCAAACCGCGGATGGATAGAGCTTTGATCATAAAGTTCATCCGTATTGTCATGATGGCTTAGTGAATGTCGCCGAGCATACCCGACGAGAAAGTCGGCTATTTTGCCACGGCAGGCAACGGTTCGATACACTGCACACCCGCAGAACTGAGGTGCATCGCGTGAAAGACCGTTTCGACTACCACTTGCAAGTTTTCCAGAGCTTCAGCAGCACACTGAACGCGTTTCTCAATCAAACACCGGATCACGATGAACAAAGCCGCCAGGAAACTGCGGATTTGCTAGCCCTCACCGGCAGTGCGCTGGAAGAGCGCAGCGAATATCTGGAACTGGGACAACGCCTGCTTAGCCGACTGGTCAGTCACTTTCCAGCATTTACGCCGCACATCCCACGCGAGCTACTCTGGTTTTTTGGTGGCGACTGCCTGCACTACCTCGCCGACGACGAGATCGAAAAATTTCAGCTGCTCGAAGAGCGCTATTACGAGGCTGGTGAGAACGCCGATTACAGCGATCTCCGCGCCCAGGCCTTCGGGCTGCACTGAACAATCGCGCCGCTTGCCATTGCTGGATAGAGAAAGGCTGGCGGCCATCGCCGCACCGATATTCCATTTACTGCAGGCAAAAAAAAAAGGTGCTATTGAGCACCTTTTTTATTTGGCCTATCTTTTTTCTTGGAGCGGGAAACCGGGTTCGAACCGGCGACCTCAACCTTGGCAAGGTTGCGCTCTACCAACTGAGCTATTCCCGCCAAAAATAATGGCGTCCCCTAGGGGACTCGAACCCCTGTTACTGCCGTGAAAGGGCAGTGTCCTAGGCCACTAGACGAAGGGGACGCCGCATCACTCAAGTCGCAAGCAGTTGCTTATCAACCGAAGTGGCGCGCATATTACCAGCTTACGAAAAAGCGTCAAGAACTTATGCTAAAAAAATTTATCTTTTTCATTGGCTTGGTCACTGGATAGCCAGAATGGCTATTTTCCCAGCAAATCACCGCTCTTCGAGTGTTAACGATGCAGAGTTAATGCAGTAGCGCAAACCCGTTGGCTTCGGCCCGTCCGGAAAAACATGGCCCAAATGAGACCCACAACGGGCACAGGTGACCTCGGTGCGCACCATCGCGTGAGTGGTATCGCGATGCTCGGCAATACCTTCTTGCGACAGCGGCTGATAAAAGCTGGGCCATCCAGAACCAGAATCATATTTGGTCTCGGAATCAAACAGTGCCTCGCCGCAGCACCGGCAACGGTAGGTACCCTGTGTTTTTTCATCCCAGTAACGGCCGCTAAAAGCTCGCTCTGTGCCCTTCTGACGGCAAATTTGAAACTCCTCTTCACTGAGATCAGCCTCTTTACGCCAATCGGCATCACTTTTTTTGATATCAACCATGGTAAACCCCTCACTACACCGTATTTTGAAGACTATAATAGGCGGCTTTTCCGCTGACAACGAACCCTTAGGCCGAAATCATGAAGTCCTACGTAAAATCCCAGAAACTGGCTGACGTCTGCTACGACATCCGCGGCCCCGTGCTGCGCCAGGCCCAGATACTGGAGGAAGAAGGCCACCGAATCCTTAAGCTCAACATTGGCAATCCGGCGCCATGGGGCTTTGATGCCCCTGAAGAAATCATACAGGACGTTATCCGCCAGTTGCCTGAGAGTCAGGGATACAGCGATTCCAAGGGCTTGTTTTCGGCGCGCAAAGCCGTAATGCATGAAACCCAACGTCTGGGTATACCCGGCGTCGAGATGGACGACATTTATCTTGGCAACGGTGTAAGCGAGCTAATCCAGATGGCGACGTCGGCACTACTCAACAACGGCGACGAGGTGCTGATTCCCGCACCAGACTATCCACTGTGGACTGCTTCCGTGTCACTGGCCGGCGGCACACCTATTCATTACTTGTGCGACGAAGAAGACGAGTGGCAGCCCGATATAGCCGATATACGCAGCAAGATAACACCAAATACACGCGCACTGGTTGTCATCAACCCAAACAACCCCACCGGTGCAGTCTATTCCGAGGAGATTCTGACGCAGCTGGTGGCGATAGCCCGGGAGTTCAGCCTGGTTTTGTTTGCCGACGAAATCTACGACAAGATTCTATACGATGAAGCCGTGCACATTCCGCTCGCCCGACTGGCGACCGATGTCCTGTGCATCACGTTTAACGGCCTGTCGAAAACCTACCGGCTGGCCGGTTTCCGCAGTGGCTGGATGGTAATCAGCGGCGCCAAATATCGCGCCGATGACTACATAGAAGGCCTCAATATTCTCACCTCCATGCGGCTTTGCGCCAATGTGCCGGCACAACAGGCCATCCAGACCGCGCTGGGTGGCTACCAGAGCATCAAAGAGCTGATCCTGCCAGGTGGTCGTTTGAAAGAACAGCGTGATCTGGCCTACGAGATGCTCAACGACATCCCGGGAGTAAGTTGCACCCGACCCAAAGGTGCGCTTTACATGTTCCCGCGGCTAGACCCTGCCGTTTACAACATCGAAGACGACGAGCAGCTGGTATTGGATTTTCTGCGCGAGGAAAAGATCCTGGTTGTACAGGGGACTGCCTTCAACTGGCCCAACACGGATCACCTGCGCATCGTCACCCTGCCCCGGGTTGATGATCTGCGCACTGCCCTTGAACGATTTGCACGATTCCTGTCGAAACGCCGCTAAAGCCGGACCCTGACACCCGCGGGCCGCAGCGGCCCCGGGTGCCCCCCAGGCTCAGCGTTGACCTGTAAAACGGCAGTGCAACATTTTCAAGGCCGGCACTTGCTCTGGAAAATCCGCTCGAGGCGGTAGAAAACCAACAATTTCAACGTCGGGCAGCGCATCGGCGATCATTTCCTGTAGAAAGTTCTCGTCGAGATAGGGCGCATTCAGGCAAAACAGCAACTCCGCCTGATCCGAAATTAGCTCCGGCACTTTCCGCAATAAGCGAACGTAGTCTTTTCTGGCATCGAAACTCCCTTTTTGAAATGACGGCGGATCGACAATCAGGCAGTCATAGGGACCCAAGCTTCGAATACGCTTCCAGGACCGGAATATGTCATACCCAAGAAATTCAACACCGTCCATCGAGTGTCCATTAATACGGTGATTGTCACGCCCCGTGCGCAATGCAGCTTTAGCCATATCGACATTTACCACCGTCGTGGCGCCCGCCTGCCTCGCCGCCACTGAAAACGCACAAGTGTAGGCAAAAAGGTTGAGTACCCGCTTGCCTGCGCAACGATCGGCCAACCACACCCTGCCCGGACTGGCATCCATGAAATATCCGGTATTCTGACGCCCTTCTAACTGCAGCTTGAATCGCAATTCCCCTTCCTGGGCGCAGACGACGTCCGGAACCTGCCCCCACAGAACCTCAACCTCGGCCGGGCGCCGGTAGCGTCGCTGCATCAGGGCAAATTGCCGGCGTTCGCCGGCCAGCGCTGTTACGCCAGCAACCAGAACCTGCTCCAGCACCGGTGGGGGTTCGCGAAACAACACCAGCCAGAGCCCCTCGCCAAAATCGTCGAGGGTGAGCCACTCCAACCCCGGGTAACAGCCCCCTCGGCCGTGAAATACCCGCCGAGCTTGGCCATCATCGCACTCTAGCGCGTCGGATAGGGCGTCTAAAACCGGTTTAAACTCAGACTCCACTGGCGCTCACCCGGTAGAGAACGGAATCCTGATAGCCAGTTATCACACGAATAAAACCTTCGAGTGAAAGATCCAGATCGCGATCATTGCTGTCCACCAGCAGTGGCCGCCCCTCCAGTTCACTTAACTTGCTCTTGGTGGCTACCACCCAGAGATTCTGTGGTCCGGCGCGGCGTACCACCGAGGGCGAAATTTGCTGATTACCGCGCCCGAGAATATGCCCCTGACGGCCAATCGCAGTCACGATGATAACCACGTCGCCAGGGTGCTGATCACACAATTGCTCCAATTGCTCTGCACTCACGTCGCTGGCAGTTAACTTACCGCTTTGCACCACATCCACGCCCAGCAAGGTGTTATCGAGGCCCAGCTCAACCATAATGCCCGCCGTTGTAGAGCCCGGCCCCACAACATAAAGGGTTTGATCATCTAATTGCTCAACGACCTCCGCGGCAATATCGGCTACCACCAATTCTTCCACCTCACGACCGGAAACCTTGGTCGCCTGGAGATACTGGCCTACGCGGGGCACCAGCAGTTCGCCGTAATAACGGGTGCTCACCCGACCACTGCGAAACGCGTCCTCATCGATATCACGCACTTCTTCACAGGACACATCAACCCAGTCACCGCGCACCATCGCGGCAACAATTTCCGCCGCACTCTCGGGTGACACCGCATATACCCCCGAGTGCATTTTCACACCCGCTGGCACACCCAGCACCGGCACTGCATCACCGACCGCACGATAGATATCGCGCGCGGTGCCATCACCACCCGCAAAAAGAATGAGGTCACAACCGGCATCGCATAAAGCCCGTGCGGCACGCACCGTATCGTGCGCTGTACTAGGCTCGGTTGCAGCACTGCCGAGCACCTCAAACGACCAGTTAGCCGCGACACCCTCGCCCATGTCGCCAGCAAAACCCAGAGTGGTTATTTTTACCCTTTCTTCGCTCAGTGCCGCTAACGCGCGCGCCATGCGCTGAGGCGCGCGCTGTGCAGCGCCAGTCGATCTGGCCATTTCTGCAGCATTGCCATCGCTGCCTTTCAACCCCGCCGGACCACCGATACCCGCCCACGGATTAACAATCAACCCTAAACGAAACAACGACTTACTCAACCCAGCCACCCTAAGTAAAAACCCTCATGTTCTGTCAAGGTAACAATTGACATACTCAAATCCGAAAACTTGTAATAATCTGAACCTATACTGAATCAGAAAGCACAGCATTCAGTTCAGTTTGAAAAGGTGGACGCAACGCATGACAGCAACGCAAAAACGAATTGTGCCGAAAAACGCAGCCTCTACGAAAGACTATTTTCAGGGAGCCGTACTCGACGAAAACGGCCGTGAAATCCCCATTACCCGCGACATGATACAGGACGCGTGCCAGCAGCTTGAAGAAAGCCGCGAGTACCAGGATCTCAACAAGAGTCTAGAGCTTGCGCATCGCCGCAAGGGTTACTCGTAAGGCGGGCGGCAACCACTCTTCACCCGTAGTCCGGACGCTGGCGACCTCCCGCCGCGCCGGATACTCGCGACGCAGCTGATCAAAAGTCTTCGCCAAGTCCTCAATGTTACGCAGCCCAGCTGTCAAAGCCTCATGGTCACGCCGCACATCATAAGCTGCCAAGGTGACACGCCGAATCAGGTCGGCCTTATCCGTCACCCCAGACACATCAACGCTCGGCGCAACAGCCAACACACTATTGTCTTCTGGCTCAGTCAATGCGCACCCCAACTGGGCGGCAAGTGCCCGACCTATATGCAGTAACCCCTGCCACTTTCCATCCTGGCTGTAACCCGCAATGTGCGGCGTTGCCAGTTCAGCTTCACTCAACAGCGCAGAGTCAATCGCAGGCTCACCTTCCCATACATCGAGAGCCAGCCGAATATCCGATCGCTGCGCTCGCACTGCCTTGAGCGTAGCATTGGCCAGTACCTCGCCTCGCCCGGCGTTGAGCAGCACGGCCTTTGGTGCCATCTGACATATCTGATCAGCCGTCAGCATCCGCGAGGTTGGAAACGGCCCGTCCAGTGTTAGCGGAGTATGCACACTCACCACCGGGCAGGCTAAAACCGTATCGAGGGGTGCCTTAATCGGGCACTGCTGCGGCGTGAGGAACGGGTCGTAAGCGATACACGAAATCCCGAGACCTTCCAACCGCCTATGCAGACGTGAACCCACGTTGCCATAGCCAATAATCCCCACACGTTCACCGCGGAGTAAACCTTCCAACACTGCGGGCATCACACAAAAGGCACTTAAGCAGTAATCCACTACAGACGGCGCGTTGCTTCCTGGAGCGTTACTCCAGGCAATACCAGCGGATTCCAACCAGGGAATATCCAGATGGTCGGTACCGATCGTGGCAGAGCCAACGAAACGCACATCAGTACCGGCCAATAGGTCCGCGTTGACCTTGGTCACTGAGCGTACCAACAGCGCCTGCGCGCCATCGAGATCAGTGCGACGCAGGCTTCGCCCACGAAACCGCACCACCTCCCCCAGCGGGGCAAGCAGGCTTTCGGCCCCCAGAATATTCTCATCAACCAGAATACGGCTCATGCGCGCTCCAGATCGGCCAGTAATTTGCGACTCCAGGCGGCACCGCAGCCGATTTCCAGCAGGTAGTCTTGCAACCTTTCGCCTCGCTGGGAAAAAGAAAACGGTTTCGCACTTCGAGCCTTGATTGCCCTGTCATGTAAAACCGTGAGTTTGCGCGCCAGATACACTTGCTCGCGATGCTCTAGCAACGCCTGCCGGATACGCGCAGCACCGCGTATGCCACTGTCGTGAATATTGTCTAGCTGGGCGTAGATGCCGTCGAGTGATTCGAACCGCGACAGAAGCGCTATCGCCGTCTTTTTACCAATACCAGGAACCCCGGGAATGGCATCAATAGAATCACCCATCAAGGCCAACCAGTCGGCTATCTGCTCCACCCTGAGTTGCTGTGACGCCTCCCACTCGGCTTTGGAAAGCCGCGTCCCCGCTGCGTAGTCCCACCACTCATCGTGCTCGCCACGCACTGCCTGCACCAAGTCTTTATCGCGACTGACCACTGTGACAGGTAACCCAGCAGCAGCCGCGATGCGCGCACCAGAGGCGATATAGTCATCCGCTTCAAAACGCGCACCGGCATAGCTTCGTATACCCAGCCGTTCGCCCAGTTCTCGACAGGCCGCCAACTGAAATGCCAGGGATTCATCCGGCAGCACTCGGTTGCTCTTGTAGTCGGGATAAAGTGTGTGCCGGTAACCGCTCCCCAGACTCTCATCATAAGCGGCCATCAGGTAACTAGGCCGGGTTTCACGGATAAAGTTAACCAGAAACCGCGCGTAACCATAAACCGCATTAAGTGGGTACCCGGCGTCGTTATACCATCGATCCGGCATTGAAAAGTAAGCGCGAAAAATATAGATGGATGCATCGATGCAATACAGACGACTCACCCCAGCTCCCCACGCAAACGCATCAGTTCTGGCGCCGGTGATGAGCGACCAAAAAATTGCTCCAAGGCGCGACAAAACTGGGCTGCGCGCGGCGGCAAGCCGCATTGATAGTACCGGCAGGCCTGCTGCCAAACAGCCAGCTCAAAGCCAAAAGGATCAACTGCCTCGCCGTTAAGGTTATCTATACTTACCCGGAAAGGTATTCCAATCGCCCTGCTGAAAGCCCATTCGATCGCCTGCGGCTTGACTTCGACCTGCTGAAATGCCCGCTGCTGCGCAGCATTTCGACCATCAGCAGCATACCAATATCCGAAATCCGGCAATTTCCGGCGAGCCTCCCCGGCGATACACCAATGCGCAACTTCATGCAGCGCACTTGCCGGAAAATTCTCGCGACTGAATATTTTTGCAGGTTCGCCATGTTGCGCCGGCTGGTAATAGGGCTCTTCTGCGCCGGGACACAGCACGGTATCCATAGACGCAAATTCGCCGTTAAACACCGCAACAATGGCCTGTAGCTGCTGCCTCTCCTCGACGGGGGCGGGGGTGCCATCAAACATTAAGCCGCAACCCGGTGTCGCCGTCCGCTATACCGTCACTAGGCAGTATCGGAGCCAGCTTGGATAGCCACGCACGATAGGATTCACTCAGTAACTCACCGGCGCTGAGCAAATGATTCAGGTAGTTCTCCTCAACGCTCAACGCGTCTTCTACAAATGCCCGGTTTGCCACGTAAACCCAGGCCCACGCGACGCCACCGGCGGTCACAGTGGGGAACAACTCTCGACTATACCGCACTGGCGTTCCTTCAAAGGGGTCCATCACATGAATCTGGGCGTCGAGTGTATAGAGCACCCCTTCCACGGACCGCCCTGGTGCTGTGCGAATATTGGCGTAGGCAACGCCATGCTTGTTGTGTGCCCGCTTATTGAAACAGAGTTCAAATCCGCTGAGGATGGCAGGCTCATAATGGGTAAACTCCAGACCCCGCGCGCGCATCCGCGCCGGATTCATGTTTGAACCGTAAGCAAAGTAAAAATCGGGCATATCAGTCAACCGCCGCTCATAGACCAGCGCATTTTAACAAAATGCTTTGCGCGCCGGGGGAAATAGGTATACTGAAAGTGTCGCTGAAAGGCATTACTGTGAAACAGGGAGGCACCATGGCCCCACGTGAAGCAGCAACACCCTCGGCCAATGTGATTCAGTTCCCCGACATGAAAAAAGACAGGGAGCTACAGCGAATCACACGCATTGTCCCGGAGCATGACGGGCTATGCATCCTTTATTCACACCATGCGCTTTCGCGGGAAAAACTGTTTGCCGGCAAGATCTTGTGCTGGGGCATTCAAGCCGATGGCGAAGTTGTTGCCCTCCTCCCCTGGCTAAGCGGCGTCGCTCGATGCCGGGATTTAACCGATCCGAATACCGGTTGCTTTGAAGGCTACTACGACCCCGCATCGGAAGTGATTTTCTCTGAACCGCCACCGCCCAAAGTTGCCGAGCTACAAACAGCACAACAACTCTACCAACACAAACAACCCGCTTCTGGCGCGGCACTGCAGGAGCTCACAGATACCATAGGTAGCCACGCCGCATGCATTGTCGGACAGCATTTGGCACTGTTTGAAGTACGCACCTGGCAATTATTGGCTAGCGGCGAGTTCCAGGCCATGCTCGCCGACCCGAAAAAGCAGACCAGCACACCGATTTTACCGGGTGACCGCTGCCTCTACGCAGCCCAGACCCAGCCGGGCTTTCGCTACTTTTTTCAGTACCACATCGCCAACCAGATTAAAGCCGGCGACCCGATTGCAGTACGTGCCGTGGAGAGACTGCTCGAGTAACCAACGCGCCCTGACTAGTCTGCGGCTTTACGTACGCGGTAGATGTACTGGTCACCGCTTTCGGCCTGATAAAACAACTCGTGACCGAGAAAGCTGCAAAACTTTGGGATATCGCGGGTAGTAGCCGGGTCTGTTGCCAATATTTCAACCGTTTCGCCGGCCGCCATATCACGTATTTTGCTGTGCAGCATCATCACCGGCTCAGGACAGAAAAGACCGGACGTATCCAGCGTGGAATCGCAATCAGACATAGGGAGTGATCAAACTGTGGTTAAGGGCCGTCGCAAGCCGGTTTTCAATCTTTAGGAATAACGGACCAACTTTCCGATTCCGGCGAGAAAGCAATTACCGCACGTTTTTGCTCCAGCAGCCGACGCAGGTTCTCCACCTTCTCGCCGGTACTGAGCTCTTCCGCACCGTAGTCGGTACCGTCACGGGTCACCAACTCTTCCAGCAAACCCTGAAACGCATCTGGGCTCAGTTTCTGCCACGGTATTTCAACCATCTCTGAAGAATCAATCATTTATCGGCTTCTGAAACTTCAGCGTCATCCTATCGCTTTCGCCAATGGCGAGATATTTCATTTTGTCTTCTTCACCTAACCGTAGCGTCGGCGGCAAGGTCCACACGCCTTTAGGGTGGTTTGTATCGTCTAGCGGATTAGCATTGATTTCGGATCGTGCCACCAGTTGAAAACCCGCGTTTTCAGCCAACTCAATCACCGTGGCCTCAGTGACGTAACCACTTTCGATCATCCTCTCAAGGCTGGTGCCTGGCTTCGCACGATGTTCAACAACACCAAAAATGCCGCCAGGCTTCAAGGCTTCAAAGGACGATGCAAAGACGGCTTCTGCAGTACCCGACTTAAGCCAGTTGTGTACATTGCGGAAAGTCAGCACCCGGTCTGCGGTACCCGGCGAGATCATCCGGGTAAATGTCGGTGGCTGTAGTACTGACAACACCACTGCGTCGTAAACACGCGGCTGGTCGGCCAGCTTCTGCTTGTAGTTCTCCAGCGACTTGCGGAAATAAGGGACATCACTTGCAGGCGAAAAATGCGCCGCGTGCAGGGTACCGCACGTGCGCAATACCGGAGCGAGAACCTCCGTGTACCAGCCCGCACCCGGCCAGATTTCAACAACGGTCTGACACGGCTCAACCTCGAAGAACGCTAACGTCTCGACGGGGTGCCGGTATTCATCGCGCATGCGATTAGCATGGCTGCGATGCTCGGCCTGTTTCATGTCAGACCACTGGGGATTGGCTGGCTGAATACACGCGACCAGGCCGACCACCAAGGCGACAATGATACTTATCTGGATAACAGCTTTATTATTTTGGTATTGCGCTGTGCTATTCACGTAACAACTTCTCGACACTACTGATTTTGTCTCTCATCGACTGAGCCCGGTCAATGCGGGTCCCAATCTTCAATGTACTGCTAATACGGGGCGCGCCCATTTCGTGAACACGCATATGGCATTGCTTGACCGCAGCCATTACCGCTTCCCATTCACCCTCGATGTTGGTGCCGTAGGCGTGCAGCGAATAGTCGAGATTTGCATCGGCAAGGATTCGCTGACATTCGGCTATATAGGGAGACAGAGACAAATCATCTCCGGTTCCCAGAGGGATAATGCAGAAGTCTACTATCACTCGCATGGTCGCTTCTCGGTGACAGGTCACAAAAGAGCTTACATATCAATTGCTAAACCTACTATACTGCCAGATAAAATCAAGTTACGGAGCTAATTGTGGGTCAGTCCGTCGTCTTTACCTTCATCGGCCGCGACCAGCCCGGTCTCGTTGAAAAACTTTCGACAACGGTCGCAGACTATGGTGGCAACTGGCTGGAAAGCCGAATGAGCCAATTGTCGGGCCAGTTTGCCGGGGTGGTGCGCGTTGCGGTCGCCCCCGAGCAGCAGGATGCCCTCTGCGGGGCGCTGACCGCGCTCGATTCCCACGGCCTCACGATAGTCTGTCAGGCAAGCGACACGGATAGTGCCACAGATTCGGGGTTGTTTCTCCATATAGTTGGCAATGATCGCCCAGGTATCGTCAGAGAGGTGTCCCGGGCATTGGCCTTACAGCAAATCAATGTGGTGGATATGCACACCGAGATTACCTCTGCACCCATGACTGGCGATCCCCTATTTGAAGCCAGTGCAGAGATTCAGGTGCCGGAACATGTAGCATTAGATGCCCTTGAGGATGCGTTGGAAGATATCAGCGACCAGCTCAGTGTTGAAATCGACCTTAAACGCCCCTGACCTGATTACATCACCTTAATGGCGTGAAACGCCGCAAATGCGTATAGTTGCGGCTTCCAAAAAATCGCGGCGTATCATCTGCTTACGTGGCGCGCAACGTCAGAAAAGCCATGCCAACCATCAAACAGCTACCCAAGGCACTACTGCCACTGATTGTCCTTGCAGCCGGCTACGCTGTATTCCAATATCAGGTGAGCAACCCACCGCAAATCCATAGAAAGCCGATAGAACCTCACTACCCAACCGTCGAAGTGGTGCATGTCAAACCGCAGCCTACGGAGGTAGAGGTTTATTCCCAAGGCACCGTGCGACCGCGCAGTGAAACGGCCCTAAAGCCAGAAGTATCCGGCAAAGTGGTCTGGATATCACCGCAACTGGTCAATGGCGGCATGTTCGACCAGGGCGAGCGCCTGCTGGTTATCGACGACACTGACTATCGCTCCGCCCTCGCCTCTTCCAAAACCGCGCTGGTCAGGGCTGAAGTTGAACATGACCATGCGCGCCGCGAATGGGAGCGCACCAACTCCCTATATAATCGCAAACTCGCCAGTGAAACCCAGCGCGACCAAGCGCGCCGCAGTTTTCGACTGGCCGAGGCAACACTGAACGAAGCCAAGATTCAACGTGAACAAGCCCAGGCCAATCTCGCCCGCACGGTTATCACTGCCCCGTTTGCTGGCCGGGTTCGCAAGGAGTCCGTTGACTTTGGGCAGTACCTCAGTCGCGGCGAGAACATCGCTACGCTCTACGCAACCGATTTCTATGAGGTACACCTCCCTATCGGTATAGAACAATTTGTCTATCTCGATATCCCGCCGGGCACCCAGGGCGTCTTGCCCCCGGATGGCACAGTGCCGGTTACTATCGCTGGCAATGTGGGCGACCGGGAATATTTTTGGGAGGGTCAGCTACAACGCACCGAAGGCGAGATAGATGCAGCCACCCGACTGGTTTACGGCGTGGTTACCGTCGAAAACCGCGTACAGCCAGGCCACGCTCCGTTGCTCGTCGGGATGTTTGTTAAAGCCTCTATACAGGGCAAGGTATTCGACAACGTGGTTACCCTGCCGCGCAGTGCTCTGCGCGACAATCACCGTGTGCTGGTAGTGGATGACGAATCTCGCCTGCAGTTTCGCAACGTCAACATTCTGCGCATACAGGGCGAAGAGGTGCTGATACAGAGCGGACTTAACGACGGCGAAACCGTGTGTGTATCACCATTGAGCATTGCCGTTGAGGGCATGCGGGTCAACACAAACCCTTACAAGGAAGTCTAGGACGTGCATACCCTCATACGCTGGTTTGTCCACAACCCGGTAGCTGCCAATTTGCTGATGTGGGTTTTGCTGATTGTTGGCGGCCTGACCCTGATGACAACCTATCGCGAGGAATTCCCCAACTTAGCCACCGACATGGTACGGGTCACGGTGCCCTACCTAGGCGCCTCGCCCGCCGAGATTGAGGAATCGGTTTGCATACGCGTTGAAGAAGCCATTGAAGGCACCCCCAACGTTAAAAAGGTTCTGACAACCGCGCAGGAAGGTGCTTGCGTGACCCGAGTGGAACTTGAAACCGGCATCGACAAGGGCAAGGTGGTCGACGATATAAAAAGTCGTGTTGACGGTATCGACTCATTTCCGGCAGACGCCGAAGAGCCTCAGGTCAAAGAAGAAGATATTCTCACCCACGTATTACACGTCGTCATTTCAGGTAACGCCGATGAGCGAAGCCTCAAGGAACTGGCCTATAAAATTCGCGACGATATGGTTGATTTGCCCGGGGTGTCGCAAGCGCAGGTCACCTATGTGCGGCCCTATGAACTATCCATTGAAGTTTCTGAACACACGCTGCGCCGCTATGGCCTTACCCTGGAGCGTATCGCCAACGCCATTCGCGCCAGCTCGCTGGATCTGCCCGGCGGCACGGTCAAAACAGAAAGCGGAGAGGTGCTCCTGCGCACCAAAGCCCAGGCTTACAACAGCCGAGATTACGAAGAAATCATCATCCTGACCCGCGACGATGGCAGCGTGATCAAGCTTGGCGACATCGCCGAAGTGGTAGATGGGTTCAAAGACCAAGATCTGCGGGTGCGCTTTGATGGCCAACCGGCAGTGATGATTCAGGTCAAACGCATTGGCAAGGAGGATGTGATAAACCTTGCCGAAAACGTTAAGGAGTACCTTAAGCAGGCTGAAGCTGACTTGCCGGAAGGGATCGCCATGACGATCTGGAAGGATGAGTCTCAAGATCTGGTGGATCGCCTGGACCTGCTGCGCACCAATGCTACCTCCGGGCTATTATTGGTGGTTCTGATTCTCGCCCTGTTTCTCAAGCCCAACCTCGCCTTCTGGGTTGCGGTTGGCATCCCGGTTGCGCTGGCGGGCAGCATGGTGGTTTTCCCACTCGAGAATATCGCCATTTCAACCATGTCGGTGCTAGCCTTTATTCTGGTATTGGGCATCTTGGTCGACGATGCCGTGGTCGTGGCAGAACGCATCTACGCCCACCAGTTGAAAGGCCTGGGCCCCAAAGAAGCAGCGATCGCCGGCACCCAGGAAGTTTCAATCCCCGTTATTTTTGGCGTACTCACCAGCATTGTCGCCTTTATTCCCTTCCTCTACATACCCGCCACCATTGGTGAATGGTTTGCTGTCATGGGCATGGTGGTGATCGCGGCTTTGATATTCAGCATCATTGAATCACAGCTGATTCTCCCGGTGCACCTTTCCCACCGCATCCTGACCAACAGCAAAAACAAAAACCGCGAGTCCTGGCTACCCAGGCAATTACAGGCCTTTGCCGACAATGTCTATAAGCCGTTGCTGGTCTGGAGCCTGCAGTGGCGCTATCTGGTGCTGGCCTTTGGTATTGCCGCCGTAATCGCAGTCTCAGGCCTGATGGCCAGTGGCCGGTTGGTCATGCAGTTCTTCCCTAATATTGTCGGCGAAAGGCTTTACGTTACCCTGACTATGCCCGCGGGCACCGACAAAGGCACCATGCTGCGGCGGGTGCAGCAGATTGAGCATGCTGCGTTGCAACTGCAACGGGAGCTCGACGCCAACCTGGCGCCGGATGAGCCAAGCCGAGTCAAACATATCCTCTCCTCGATTGGCTCTCCACTGGTCAAAGGCTCGATCGGCAATGACAGCGCCGTCGGCGGGCACTTTTCCGAAGTTGCTCTGGAAATACTGAACCCGGACGACTACGGACTTGACCCACACGCCATCATTGCCCGCTGGCGCGAATTGACCGGCACAATACCTGGCGCGCTGGAACTTACCTTCACCGCATCGGCATTTTCCGTTGGTAAAGCGCTGGATATCCAATTGAGAGGAGAATCAGCCGACGAGCTTCAGCAGGGCGCGGCCAGACTCAAAAGCGCCCTTGCAGAACTTCCCGGGGTATTCGATATCACCGACACCTTTCGCCCAGGCAAACTGGAAATTCAACTGGCACTGAAACCCGAAGCACGCACACTTGGCCTGACCACTGCCACACTGGCCAATCAGGTCAGAGAGGCGTTTTACGGACTTGAAGTTCAGCGAATTCAGCGCGGCCCGGACGACGTTCGGGTAATGGTGCGCTTTCCTGAAAACGAACGCCGTTCACTGGGGGATGTTGAAACCATGATGATTCGCACCAGCTCTGGTGCGGAAGTGCCCTTTAACAGTGTTGCCGATGTTTCGACCGGGCGTGGCTACTCCACGATCCAAAGGGTCGACGGGAAACAGGTTGTTTCGGTCCAGGCGAACGTCGATCGCAGTGTATCCACACCTGAAGCCATCATTAAACATGCCACCGACAATGTACTACCCAACATCAGCCGCGAGTTTTCCGGCATCGAATTTGCTCTTGCCGGTGAGGCAGAAGAGCGTGCCAGCTCCATGGCCGGGCTTGGCAGAAATATTATTATCGCGCTGTTTGTGATGTATAGCCTGTTAGCCATACCGCTGAAATCCTACTTCCAACCCTTTGTTATTATGGGTGTTATCCCTTTTGGAGTCATCGGATCTCTGGTTGGCCACTACTTGCTTGGCCACCAACTAATCATCTGGTCCGTACTCGGTATTGTTGCCATGGCGGGGGTTGTCGTGAACTCGGGTCTGGTACTGGTCGATTATATTAACCAGCGCCGCAAGGAAGGCATGGACGTGGTTAGCGCCGCCACCGAAGCCGGTGTCGTCCGTTTCCGACCGATTATTCTCACCAGCCTGACGACCTTTGTAGGCCTGATCCCGCTCATTGCCAACCACAACATCTCAACCGAAATGTTTGTACCGCTGGCTATTTCGCTGGCCTTCGGGGTACTGATTGCGTCGGTTGTCAACCTGATCCTGGTACCCGCAAGCTACCTGATCCTGGAAGACGTGATCTGCCTGTTTAGTTCAAAAGAGCGCCAAAGGCTTGCGGACGAGGCCCGCGTCGACGAACTGACAACCTGATTCAGGCGGCGTTGCTGGCCTTGGCTCTGAACGCGGACGTTCGCGCCCGATTAACCCACTGCGCCATGGTGTTGGCTCGGACAAAGACCTCAGGCGGAGCCTGATAGAAATCGAGCGTTAAGCTGTGATCTGCTCGATCGTAATGAAACGGTTCGAGCCCACGCTGTTCAAACTCTGTCCGTGTTTCCGAATCCGCTTTTAGGTACAACTGGTTGTTAACAGAAATGGCGAACATGGCATTGTGTTCAAACAGCCCGACACCACCAAACATCAATCGCAATTGAACACGGTCAGCGCCGGGTATCCACTCGAGAACGCGTTCAGTAAACCCACGATCATCAAAGCCTTGCAGCATTAAATTCCCCCTCTTAATGCATGTAGCTATGGCTCTATGGAATCGCAAGTGCATCGCATGCTCAAGGAAACCTGTCTCACCCAAACTGTTAACCGGCCAACACTATGTTCAGAAAAATTCCCAAACCTGCTTGCAGCGAGCTGCCCGCATCAAGCCACGAGAGAAGAATGGCTCCGATACGCAGAGCGCAGCGCACGCTCTGACCAGACCAGCATTTCCGCCTGGCTTAAAAACACTTCTGCCGGTGCCTGAAAATAATCTAGTGAAAAGGAAACTCCGCCTTGCTTGTAAACATAGCGCGGTAGCCCTCGATGCTCAAAAAGAAACCGTGTTTCCTTGTCGGCGCGAAAATAGAGCCGCTCCTGGACAACGAGCGCAAACATCTCGCTTTCGCGAAACAAGCCGACACCTCCGAACAGTGGACGCTGCTCAACCACACCCAGCCCACCCATCTGCGCGACTACCCAGTCTGCAAAATTTGTTGGCATGTCCCTGTCCCCGTGATGAGTTGTTTGAGTCAGGCGCTATAGCAAATGATCAGACTGTTTCACTCAAGGGAATATTTACAGGCACGCACTATCGCAGTGCATTTCATCGTCGCAATGTGCGGCGCTTCACCTAACGCCTCGCCTCGGGTGGCTTGATGACGTACCATATATGAAATAGTTACGATGGTGAGCCCGCCATTGCCCCCAACCTCAATGACATTCCCGAGTCTTCAACATCGCCAGGCCCTGGCGCTGATAAGCCGCGCATCTTTGGTCCTTTTCTGCTGGATAGTTCTGACGCTCAACGGCAACACAGCCGCCGCCAATGACTATACGCTGATCGACTCATACCCACACTATAGTGGAGGCTTTACCCAGGGCCTGCTGATTCACGAAAAAATGCTCTACGAAAGCAGTGGTCTGTATGGGCGCTCTTTTCTGATTTACGGCGATTTGCGAGGCGGCCACCGACAACTGGCTTTGCCCGCCGACTATTTTGCCGAGGGCGTCACAATACTGAATAAAGCGCTCTACCTACTCACTTGGAAAAAGGGCGAAGCGCTGGTATTTGACCCCTACACGCTCGAATACCGAAAGAGATTCCACTACACCGGCGAAGGCTGGGGGCTCACCGACAACGGCACCCACCTCATCATGAGTGACGGCAGTGACACCTTGCGCTTTCTGAATCCCGACACCTTTGAGCCGGAGCGCACATTGAGGGTCCGTCAGGCGGGAAAACCGGTTCACCACCTCAACGAACTGGAATGGCACCAAGGTATGATTCTCGCCAACCGCTGGCAGACCAATCACATTCTGGTAATCGATGAGCCCAGTGGCGAGGTAGTCAAAACCATTGATCTTACGTCACTTTACCCTCCTTCCCTGCGCCGAAAAGGCGTTGATGTGATGAACGGTATTGCCTACGACTCAAGTGACGACACCTGGCTGATTACCGGCAAACACTGGCCAAGAATTTATCGCGTCAAACTGATGCTGTCGGACCACACCCGAACCCCCGCGCCAAGCCCCGTCAGTGTTAGCCAGCCACACTAATTTCTTATAAGCTGTGCCACGTCGCACTACGATACCATTTCAGGAGATCTGACCTTAATGCCACAGGCTGCCGCTGCCCACCCCGCCTTCACCCTGCAACGAACCCATACCATTGCTGCGCTCAATCTCAGCATTGAGGAATATCGGCACAAAGTTACCGGCGCCATGCACTACCATCTTGCGGCAGACAACCCGGAAAATGTCTTTATGGTGGCCCTGCGCACGGTACCGGAAGATTCAACCGGCGTAGCGCATATACTTGAACACACAGCACTGTGTGGCAGCCGCCGCTTTCCGGTACGCGACCCGTTTTTCATGATGATCCGGCGCTCACTCAACACCTTCATGAACGCGTTGACCAGCTCCGATTGGACCGCCTATCCCTTTGCCAGCCAAAATCGCAAAGACTTTCAGAACCTCCTTGAGGTCTACTTGGATGCGGTATTTTTCTCACGCCTTGATCCTCTCGATTTTGCCCAGGAGGGCCACCGCCTGGAGTTTGAAGAGAGCAACAACCCTGACAGTAACCTGGTGTTCAAAGGTGTTGTCTACAACGAGATGAAAGGCGCCATGAGCTCTGTGCCCAGCCAGTTGTGGCAGGCTGTGTGCAAGCATCTATTTCCTACCGTCACATACCATCACAACAGCGGTGGTGAGCCTGAAAATATACCCGACCTGACCTATGATCAACTGCTAGACTTTTATCGCACCCATTATCACCCAAGCAACGCTATTTTTATGACCTTTGGCGACATTCCCGCAGCGGAACACCAAGCCAATTTTGAGTCGCTTGCACTTAACGAATTTACACCTTTGGATCGCGAAATCAGCGTACCCGACGAGCAGCGCTACAGCGCACCGCAGCGCGTACACGAAAGCTACCCTTACACGCCTGAGAACGACGCTTCTGAAGCTGACAACAAACACCATGTGGTGATTGGCTGGCTACTCGGCGCCTCTACCGATCTAGAATCTGTATTTGAAGCCCAGCTACTGAACAATGTCTTGCTGGACAATAGCGCCTCGCCGTTACTGCATGCGCTGGAAACCAGCAAACTCGGCAATTCGCCATCGCCTCTGTGCGGGCTAGAAGATTCCATGAAAGAGCTGGTCTTCGTATGCGGACTAGAAGGTTGCCGTGAAGATGCCGTCAGTGCCGTAGAGCATCTGGTGGAGTCAACACTGGAGGCAGTTGCGCGCGACGGCGTACCTTTTGAACAACTCGAAGCCATGCTTAACCAGCTTGAACTGCAGCAACGGGAAATTTCAGGCGACAGCTATCCCTATGGCCTACAGCTGCTACTGACCGCGCTGAGCAGTGCCACTCATCGGGGTGACCCCATCGCCCTGCTCGATATGGAACCCGCTATCGCTGCTGTGCGTAAAAAAATCAAAGACCCGGATTACATCAAAACGTTGACGCGTCGTTTTTTATTGGATAATCCGCACCGGGTTACGCTGCATATGGCACCAGACACCAACCTGGGAGATCAGCGTCTGGCGGAAGAAAAAGCGCGCCTGGCTGCGATAAAAGACTCCCTCGATGCCGACGCCCGGCAGGCGATTATTGATCAGGCCGCCGCGCTGAATGAGCGCCAACAATCGGTCGAAGACGAATCCATTCTACCCAAGGTAGGGCTCGACGATATCGCCGATGCACCGGATGACATTCCTTTCGAATCTACAACGACCGCGCAATTGCCTACCACACGCTACAACCGAGGTACCAATGGGCTGGTTTATCAGCAACTGGTCAGTCGCGTGCCCCAGTTACCCGACAACCTGCTGCCACTGCTACCCTACTACACCTCTGCGCTGACCGAAGTTGGCATAGGCAACCTCGATTATCGCCAAACGCAGGCCCAGCAGGCGGCCGTTTGCGGCGCAATCAATGCGTTTAACACCTTCCGGTCGGACATCCACGATATCCAGGGCATCCTCGGTTACTCGGTACTGAGCAGCAAAGCCTTACAGCGCTTTCACACTGAGCAATCGCAACTGATGCACGATACATTTGATAGCGCTCGCTTCGACGAACTAGATCGCCTCGGTGAGCTGCTGGCACAGCAGCGTGCCCATGCCGAAAACAGCATCACCGGCAACGGCCATGCCTATGCGATGCAAGCCGCCAGCAGCGGCCTGTGTGCGCTGGCCAACCTAAACCACAGGTTATCTGGACTGGCTGGCTTGCAGGCCTTGAAACGCCGTCACGATGCCCTGCAAGAACCTCAGGCGCTCAAGGACTATGCCGATCAACTCCAACAGATTCATAGCCACTTTCAAGCGGCAGAAAAACAACTGCTGGTTATCGCCGAAGAAGAAGTCCAGCAAAGCATCCAGCAGGCCAATCAGACCATCTGGCAAGACTGCTCCAACGGAAGTACGTCGCCGCTAACATTGCCAGGCCAACACACAGCGGTGCAGCAATGCTGGATCACTGCAGCGGATGTCAATTTCTGCGCCAAAGCTTATGCCACGGTGCCACTGACGCATCCCGATGCTGCCGCACTCACTGTGCTTGGCGGCTTCCTGCGCAACGGTTTTCTGCATCGCGCCATTCGCGAGCAAGGCGGAGCCTATGGAGGTGGTGCATCGCAAGATTCCACCATCGCCGCGTTCCGCTTTTATTCATACCGCGACCCGCGCACGCTCGGCACCCTGGACGACTTTGATCGATCAATCGACTGGCTGATGGAAAATCAACACACCGCAGAGCAACTCGAACAGGCCATACTGGGGGTAATTAGCAGCCTCGACAAACCGGGCTCACCCGCTGGCGAAGCAAAACGGGATTTCCAGAACCGGCTGTTCGGGCGCACCAAGGAAATGCGCGACACATACCGTCATCGTCTCGTCGAGGTTACGATCGAAGACCTGAAACGAGTGGCCAGCACCTACCTAACGCCAGATAAAGCCAGCGTTGCGGTGTTGACCAATCAGAATCGATTTGATCAGGACAAGAGCTTTTACGAAAAAAGCGGCGCAGAGATATTCAAGATCTGACACCGCCCGTCGACTTGCGATAGAGGCTGCCTTCCCAGCGGCCTCTGCCTGCTCAACCTTATTCCGGCTTACTCCCATTGCGATGAGTCTCCCGGTGCTCGCGTCTGGCGTCGTTGCCATATCTCTAGCGCAGGGCAATGAGGGCCAATAACATTACGTGACCATGGCAGCGGCGTACCGGAGGACATGCTGCACAAAATATTCATGCCTTTTTCCGAGTCGACGAGTCCCGACAACCCGCCAGCGGTGGACACGGACTGGGCCTGGCCATCAGTAAGCGTATTGTCAAAAGCCACAACGGTCGAATCACTGCCAGTAATGCACAACCAGGCTTGACCGTCTCAATTACGCTGCCAGCGTCCTTGCGTGTGGAGCCACCACACGAAATGTAATTCTAGTCTGCTGGCGAGCCCAGGGCTCAGATTTTCCGGT